>JAYSZD010000943.1:0-2772 GCA_043738185.1 Hymenobacter sp.
GACGGGGGACTGCCCATCACCATTTTTACTGGCAACCACGACATGTGGATGTTTGGGTACTTCACCCAGGAAATGGGCATTCCGGTGCTGCGCCACGAAGTATCCCAGCGCATAGGTACCCAAATGTTTCACATCGGCCACGGCGACGGGCTGGGGCCAAAGGACCATACCTACAAATTGTTGAAGCGGGTTTTCAGCGCCCCGCTGGCGCAGTGGCTCTTTGCCCGGCTGCACCCCAACTTCGGCATTGGCATGGCCAACCGGTGGAGCCGCCGCAGCCGCATGCAAACCGGCAAGGACGACGCCACCTACTTCGGCGACGAAGAATGGCTGCTGCAATACTGCCGGGCGGTCGAAGCGCGTTTGCACCACGACTACTACGTGTTTGGGCACCGGCACTTGCCCCTGGATGTGGCCGTGGGGCCCGGCAGCCGCTACGTTAACCTCGGCGAATGGGTCAATTATTGCTCCTATGGCGTGTATGATGGCAACGAGCTGGCCCTGCGGCATTTTGAGAAGTGATTCCGGGGTTTCCGAACCTTACCGGAATGTCGTGCGGCGCGTAGTGCAGCATGGCCGCATCATTAAGTTGCTTATGGGGTTGCACTTGCTGGCGATTACGGCGCAGGCCCAGAATACCGTGCCTGGGGCCGCTTCGGTGGCGCCCGCTTCTAAAGCAGCGGTGGCGCCGGTGCAGACTGTTGCCATGCCAGCAGCCGATTCCGCAGGCGTAGTGGGTCAGACACGCTGGAAATTCGTGCGTCTCATCAAAATGCGTGCCCCTGGCGCGGCCTCGCTCGACCGGCGCGGGGCATTGTATGTGGCCGATGCGGACAACAACCTGCGGCAGTACAGCCCCGAAGGCCTGCCCCTGAACACCTTCGCGCCCGCCCAGCCCGGCCACGCTGCCCAGGTTGAAGCCTGGAACGTAACCACGGTGCTGGTTTTCAACGACGACCGCCAACAGCTCGTGCTGCTGGACCGGTTTCTGGCGCTTATCGCCGAAGTGCGCCTGGCAGATTTTGTCGATGGCATGATTCGGGTGGCCACCCTGGCGCCCGACAACCGCATCTGGCTGCTCGACGAGAGCAGCCTGGAGCTGCGCGAATTTGACCCCAACACCCTGCGGCTAGTTAAGAATACGCCGCTCGACCTCATTATTGGCCGCACCCGGCCAGACTTCCGCTTCCTGCGCCACTACCAGAACAACCTGTACCTGGTGGACAAGGTCACGGGCGTGTACGTGTTCGATAACCTGGGCAACTACAAGAAGAAAATCCCCTTCGTCGGGCTGAATACCGTAGGTTTTCGGGGCGATGAGCTGTATTATTTTGACGAAGGTGCCCTTCACTTCTTCCACCTCTACAACCTGACCGAGCGCCGCGTGGCCCTGCCCGCCGACGTCGCCCCGGCCACGGTACAGCAGGTGCTGCTGGGCGAATCGTACGCCTACATTTTTACGTCCGCCGGAGTAGCAGTGTATCAGGCGCAATAGCCGGGGCAAAGGTCGGGCTTAGGGACGGGCGGTGTCGAACAACGGTAACCTCTGCAAAATCGGGCCGTTAGCCTGGGAAGTTCTTCCTTTCCACTTCCAACCTCTTTTCCATGAAAGCTCTCCGAATTCACGGCATGCGCGACGTGCGCGTTGACACGGTCGACGACCCCGAAATCCTGGACTCCCGCGACGCCATTATCCGCGTCACGAGCACGGCCATATGCGGGTCCGACCTGCACATCTACAACGGCAGCATTCCACAGCCGCGGCCCATGACCCTGGGCCACGAGTTCATGGGCATTGTGGAGGAAGTGGGCAAAGGCGTGGGCAACCTCAAGCGCGGCGACCGCGTGGTGGTGCCCTTTCCCGTAGCCTGCGGGCACTGCCTGTTTTGCAACCACGAGCTGCCTGGCCACTGCGAAAACTCCAACCCCGAGCACTACGGCCCCGAAGGCGGCCTGATGACCGAGAAAGGCGGTGCCCTGTTTGGCTACACCGATTTGTATGGCGGCTACGACGGCGGCCAGGCCGAGTTCGTGCGCGTGCCCTACGCCGATTTTGGGCCCCGCAAAGTGCCGGACAACCTCACCGACGAGCAGGCGCTTTTCCTCACCGACATTTTTCCTACCGGCTACACCGGCATCGACTGGGCCGGGGTGAAGGGCGGCGAAGTCATCGCCATTTTTGGGGCCGGCCCGGTGGGCATCATGGCCGCCAAATCGGCCTGGCTGCGCGGGGCCAGCCGCGTCATCATCGTCGATACCCAGCAATACCGCCTCGACCTGGCCGCCAAAGCCGCCAACGCCGAAGGCATTCTCTGGGAAACCCAGCAGCAGGTGGTGGACGAAATCCGTAGCAAGAGCCGCGGCTACGGCGCCGACGTATGCGTGGAAGCCGTGGGCTTCGAGCCCGACCGCAACCTGCTGGACCGCGCCAAGGCCGTCATCAACGTAGAAAAAGGCTCCGACAAGGTGCTGCTGGCCTGCATGAGCGCTGTGCGCCGAGGCGGCTTCGTGTCGGTGCTGGGCGTGTACTCCTCGCCCTTCGATAACTTCCCCATTCATCAGTTCTTCGACAAGGGCATCACGCTCAAGGGTGGCCAGGCGCCGGCCCACAAGCACATCGACCGCCTGCTGAAGCACGTTTCCGACGGCGACGTGCGCCTCGACGACATCATTTCGCACCGCCTGCCGCTGAGCCAGACCGCCCACGGCTACGACATCTTCCGCAACAAGAAGGACAACTGCACTAAGGTTGTGCTTATACCAGGGTCGTAA
>JAYSZD010000944.1:0-7005 GCA_043738185.1 Hymenobacter sp.
GGTGCTGCCGTTGCGGCTTTGGAACCACGCCGCTTCGGCCGCGGGCAGGGGCAGCAGCTGCTCGCCCTGGCGCACCAGAAAACGGCTCTTGTACGGCCGGCCGGGGCGGGGCAGCGCGTCGAGCAGGCGCTCCATGGAGGAATTAAAAATTGAAGATGAAGAATTAAAAATGTCTGCTTCCGCCGTTGGGAGAGTTTTTAATTCCTCATTCTTAATTTTTAATTCACTGCCCGGCCACTGGCGCAGCTTGGCGAGGGCCGCCTGCAGCTCGCCCAGCTTCACGGGCTTGAGCAGGTAGGCCACGCTGTTGGCCTCGAATGCCCGGATGGCGTAGGCATCGTATGCAGTAGTGAAAATGACCGGGCTGGGCACCACGGCCTGCTCCCACACTTCCAGGCTCAAGCCGTCGGCGAGTTGAATGTCGCTGAGAATAAGGTCTGGCGCGGGGTTGGTGGCCAGCCAAGCCAGGGCGCCGGCCACGGTATCGAGCACGGCCCGCACCTGGGCGCCGGGCGCGGCTTGGGCCAGCAGGCGCTGCAAGCGCTCAGCGGCGGGATACTCGTCTTCTAAGAGCAGAACGTTCATACGGTGCTAAAGCAAGGGGATTTTCACGGCAAACCGCTCACTCGCATCGTGGATTTCCACCCCGTGCCCGGCCCCGAGTAGCTCGTAGCGCCGGCGCACGTTGGCCAGGCCGGTGCCCGTGCCCGGCACCAGGCCCGTGGTGCGCGGCCGCCGCGTGTTTTCAACGGTGAGGAATTCGGCGGTGGCGCAAGTGGCAATGCGTAGGTGCAGCGGGTGCTGGCGCGAAGCCACGTTGTGCTTCAGCGCATTCTCGACCAGCAGCTGCACGCTGAGCGGCGCCACGCCACGGGCCAGCGCGGCGGGAGCCACCACTATTTCCACCACCAGGTTTTCGCGAAATCGGGTTTTATGCAGCGATAAATAGGTTTCTACGAAAGCCAGCTCCTCGGCCAGCGGCACGGTGGCTTGCCCTTGGGCCCGCAGCACGTAGCGGTACACGTCGGCCAGCTGCTCTACAAACTGCTGGGCTGGCGCGTTGCCGGGCTCAATGAGGGCCGAGAGCGTGTTGAGGTTATTGAACAGAAAGTGCGGGTCGAGCTGGCTTTGCAGAGCTGTGAGCTGAGCCTGCGTGCCGGCGCGGGCCAGCTGCTCGGCGCGCTGCAGGTTGGCTTTCCACTGCTCAAAAAAGTGGCGGCTCTCGTAAATGAGCTGCACCACCAAAGTAGGCACCATGTTCAGGGCCAGCTCTTGCCAAAACTGGTCGGGGCGGAGGTGTTTTTGGTATAATAGCCACCGCAGGCTCTCGCCCAATAGCAGCGTGGCCACGGCCCCGATGACCAGACTGCCCAGGGCCAGCCGCCACAGCCGCGGTGTCGTCTGCCCGACGCTGGGAAATCGTCGAATCAGGGCGAACCACAACGCCCGGTTGCTCAGCCAGAAAAGGGTGGTGTAGAGCATCGAAATCAGCCAGCCAACGATGAGGGCGGCCAGCACCAGCGGCTCGCCCACGCCGCGCATGAACAGGGCCAGCGTTGCAATAATGGGGATGCCAAAAAGCAGGAGGCGGCGCTCGTTCATGCCAACATGTTGTCAAACCAAAAGGCTAAGTTACCCGGCCAGCAGCCTGCCCCGGCCGGCCCGCAGCATGGCGGGAACTACCGCGCCATGAAACGGCCGCACCACCGCAAAGTACAGGCGCCCCGCCAGGTTGTGGTACTGCACCGCAGTGCTCATAAAAACCCGCGTAGCAGCGGCTTCCCGGCTCACAAACACTGATACCCGAAAGTCGAGGTGGTGGTCGTTCAGGCCCAGGAGCACTTCGGTCGGGTTGGCGGTAAAGGTTTGAAACGGCCCCACCAGGTCGCCGGGCGCCAGCGGGCCGTGCTGGAGCTGCCCGCCCGGTGGCAGGGGAGTGGCCAGGCCCAGTTTCCGAACCAGCGCGTTGCGCAGCCGCATCAGCCAGAGCACCCAGGTGGGCGCTTGCTGGAGGCAGGCCCGTGCTGCCTCGCTGGCGGTAAGCGAGTGGCCGGCCGGCAGCTCCAGGCAGAACGTATCCAGGAAATTAACCTGCGGCAAAGACTGTCGGATAACACTGGCGGTGGGGAGAGCTGGCGTAGTCACGGTTCAGCGGGATAAAGGGCGGGAGAGAGGAATGAAGCAGCTTACCAGAGGCTAACGTCCGGCCCAGAGCGGCACGCCCGCCACGGCCTGCGCAAACAGCGTCCCCACCAGGCCGGCGTAGGCCAGGGCCCCCAGCCAGGTGAGCAGCACGGCGCGGTGCGGTACCGCGCGGCTCAGCCACCAGCCCAGCAGCGGCACTACCTGCAGGGCGTGCAGGCCCAGAAAATGCGCCACCCGCAAGTCGCCGGCCCGCGTGCTCCAGCCAAGGCCGGGTAGGCCGGGGCCGCCGTCGGGGGCGCCCACGGTATGCTGGTTGAGGCCTATCATCATGCCGCCCAACACGCTACCCACCAGAAACAAAAGCAGCCCCAGGCGCACGCCCCACACGTAGCCTGCGGGGCCGTGGGGCCGGTGCCGCCACACCAGGTACACGGCCCAGGCGGTGAGCACGGTATTCAGCATGATGAAGACGCCCATCAGCCCGAACAGGATGCCGTCCAGGGCCGTCGCATTGTTGTAGTGCGAGGAAGTACCGCGCCCGGCCTGCACGAAAATAGCGGCCTGCTCCAATACCATGCTCACCGCGATGCCCGCGCTCAGCCGGCGCACGGCGCGCTGGGCAGCGGCAGGCAGGTCGGCCAGCAGCCAGCCCAGCGTCCAGACGAAGGCAATGACTGAGAGGCAAAATTTGATGGGCTTCAGCCACACCAGGGCGCCGGTTACCTGGCGTTGGTCGAAGGGTAGTAGCGCCAGCGCCAGCAGCAGCAAGCCTACGTTCAGCCAGCCCGTCCACGAGAGCGCGGGATTGGCGCGGTGCAGCACACGCAGGGCCGCTTGGGCGCGTTGCGGCCAGGAACCGGCCGCTGCGGCCGCTGCTATTGGTGCGGAGAAATGGTCGGACATCGTCACAGTTTTTATATGCACCAAGAAAATGAAGGGATGAAAGCGAAGCAAGTGGCCATCAACGTCGGGCGCTGAGAGGGGCCGGCTGCCAGCGTCGCCGCAAGCCGCAGTAGAGCAGCAACCCCAGCGGGCCGAGCAGGAACGTGGCCGCCAGGCAGGGAATCAGCACCAGGTGGGGCATGCCGCGGCGCTGGGCATCGCGGGCTTCCCAGGCACCCACGGCCAGGTCGAAGCACTGGTAGTGCCCCCAGCCGGCCAGCAGCGCCCACGGCTCCCCAAACAGCGCCCCCACCTCCGCCAGCGAGCCAAAACCGGCTCCCGCCACCGGGTGCGCCAGGGTTTGGTAGCCAATGAGCACCACGTACGTTGCCGCCAGCAGCAGGGGCAGGGCGCCACTCAGCACCACGGCGCGGGTGCCGCGCCAGCGCGGGGCCAGCAGCAGCAGCAGCCAGCCCAGCGCGGCAAGGGGGTTGGCCAGCGAAAAAAGAAAGTCGGGCGTAAGCATGGGCAGGTGTCAGTTAGTAGTTGTTAGTGCTTGTCAACAGGCTGGCGCACGGCAGAACGGCCTATGTGCGTAACAGCAGTTGATAGCTGCTCATTGATTTGTGGTACGTGTTCCAAAAGTACTTTTCTGATTGCCCGTTAGCCAGGAGAATGATAGCGAAGCGGCTATTTGCCCAACTGAAGCGGTGGGTGCGCCTACTGAAGCGGAGTGCAACGGCGCGGGCCTAAACGGGAGCGGCGGGGCCAAACCTCCGCGCCGCTGCGCGGGTTACCAGGCAGTAGGGGACAACGCTGAACTGCTGTTTCTACGTACTCCGCCCATCATGTCATCCCCGATACCAATTTTGGTGGGGTTGCTGCTGCTGGCCCAGGCCGGCGCAGCTGCCCCGCCGCAAGCTCCGGCCCCGGCTGATACGCTGCCAGGCCGTCGGGCCGTGTCGCGGCTCGACCACCGTCGGCTAGTGGTGCAGTACGACTCCCGCTATGCTATTCTGAACCGTCATTTTACGACCATCAACGGCTTGAAGCTGGGCGTGGAGTTCAAAAACCGTTTCCGCACCGGGGCCGCCATCTACTTCCTCAGCAGCGGCGTGCCCACCCGGCAGGCCCGCCCCGAAAACGCCGCCTCCGATGCCCTCGCCGAGCTGCGTTTCCGCTACTTGGCCGGCTACGCCGAATACGTGCTGCTCGAAACGCCGCGCTGGGAAATCAGCAGCAACCTGCAGCTGGGCATGGGCTCGGCTTATGTGCTCTATTCAACGCCGGAAGGCCCTTCTTTCAAAACGCCCCGGGACTTTATGGGCGTTGTCGAACCCTCCGTCACGGCGCACGTCCGCATTTTTCGCTGGGCGGGGGTGGGCGCGGGCGCGGGCTGGCGGCAGCCGGTGCTGGTAGCCCGGCCCATTCAGCGCGAGCTCAACGGCCCGGTTTTTTACGTGCGGGCCAAGCTGTTTCTGGGTGATTTGATAAAGGTGGTCCGGGGCCGGCAGCGGCTGTTCACGCAGGAAGGGCTGCGGCAGGACTGAGTAATCAGCCAATAGCTTTAAGCCATTAGACTTGTTCCTAAATTAAATTTCTCAAAACCGTCTGTCATGCTGAGCTTGTCGAAGCATTTCGCTCGCCTCGTCCGCACCGTTCAACGAAGCGAGCGAGATACTTCGACAAGCTCAGCATTACAGACGTTCTTAGTTTTTTTATTTAGGAACAAGCCATTGGCTGTTAGTGATTTCAGACACATTCAGTCTGTTGAGCCTGAATTATTATGCGATAAATTCAGGCCAGCCCCCTAACCCGGATTACACGTTTGAGCCGGCGAGAAAGCCGCTATTCCCTGGCCTGGTCTAGTTCGCGGAGTGTGCCGGCCCGGTCCAGCTTGCCGGTGGCGGTGCTCTTGAATTCGGGCATGTAGCGCAGCTGCCGGGGTTGCTCGTAGCGGCCCAAGCGGGCGGCCAGTAGGGTTTGAAGCTGCGCCACCATGTCGGGCCCAAGCGCCGGGCCTTCGATAAAGGCCGTGACGGCCTGCCCCAGCCGCTCGTCGGGCTGGCCGGTCACGAAGCAGCGCCGCGGCTCCCCGATTTCGACCAGGGCCACGTCGAGCACCAGCTCTACTTTTTCGGCCGGCACCTTCACGCCGCCGGAGTTTATCACGAAATCGGCCCGGCCCAGCCACTCAAACGTATGGGCGTCGAGCAGGCGCACCTGGTCGTTGGTGACGATGAGCTGGTCGTCGGTCACGTCGCCGCGCAGCGTAAGGCAGCCGCGCTCGTCCTGCCCCGCCGCAATGCCGCTGAACACCCGGAAGCCGGGGCCGGCCTCCGGCCCGTTGAGGCGGCGTAGCGCTACGTGCGAGCAGGTTTCAGTCATACCATAAGTGAGGTACACCGGCACGTGCAGCGGTTGCAGCTCCCGTTGCAGCGTCGTGTCGGCGGGCGCCCCGCCTATCAGCACGGCTTTCATGGCATCAAGGCGTGGAGCCAGCCCGGCGGCCAGCACCGCTTTGAGCTGTAGGGGCACGAAGGCCGCGAAGTCAAACGCCGCGTCGGCCGTCACCAGCTCGAAGGGGTTGGCCTGCGGCTCCACAATGGTGAGGTGCATGTTGCGTTCCAGCCCGCGCACCAGCATCATCAAGCCGCCGATGTACTCGCAGTTCAGGCAGACCAGCGCCCGGTCGCCGGGGCCGAGGTCGAAAAAGTCGCCGGTGCGGGCGGCCGAGGCCTCCAGTTGCCGGCGCCGCAGGGCAATGGGCTGCGGTGTGCCCGTAGAGCCGGAAGTGGTAAGCCCGAATTCCTGGGTGCCCGTCAGCCACTGCCGCACAAAGTCCAGTACTTTGGCCTCGTAGCCATTCACGGGCGCGTCGAGCTCCGCCGGGTATTCGCGGATGGCCATGTAGGTGAATTCGCGGCCGTTGAGAAGGAGGGAGGTGGGGAGGGAAGCGGGCATGAGGCAAAGCTAGCGGCCCGGCTGCTTACGTGAAGGAGATGCTTTACTGTTTAGGTAACGGTTTGGGGCTTTGTGTCAGTTAGGGAATTGACTAACTGTTCGCTCGATGCTGAAGCTAGGTTTATAAACAAAAGGTGAAGTTTAGAACTAATGACCAGCAGAATTCCGTCCGTCGAGACTAGAGCTTGGACACGCACTGCTAATGATTGTTACAACGTCGAACCCCAATTGTACAAAACCTATTGTTGCCGGCGGTAATTATCGTTCAGCTCTTTGTATTTCTGATTTTTTCGAGTGTCAACATACAATTAGCAAAATGAACTCTTGATTTTTCTAAGCTCCAATATTCTTTGTCTGCCACAAATGAATTCCATTTGTCCATGAGTTTCTTTGCTGCATTTTTATCCAAATGCTCCAATGCACAAAATGCGTTTGCTTGGTTAAACCATAAATCTTTTCGGTCGAGATAGTAGTCAAGATAGGTGACTAAATATTTTTTTGCATTATCAGTGCCAAAAGACGCTAATGCTAAACAGTAACCCGAACCTGCATAGCAGACTTCACTTTTTAACAGGTGTCTACCGATTATGTCTTCAAATTCTTGATAGTTGTTTATCGCTGAAAAGAATGCACCAGTAATTCGTGTCCGCCAATCAAAGTCGATTAACAATTTAATAACAATGTTTTTATCTATTTCTTTAGCGGTATCAGCAAAAATTTTTATAGTCGTATCGTCCGAATTTGAAAGACCTTTCATGTAAAATGGTATAACCCATTTATCAACAAATTCTTTAGTAAATTCTTCTTGATTTCTTGGTACTTCGATGCTCTCAAATGGATTCTTGTGTCGAACTGTTGCACCAGAAACGTGTAAAATAATTTCGTCCGCTTCATTATTGTTAGCAAAGAGTTTTGTCCAGAGTTTTTGAATGTTCATGGTATCGAAATATACAGAAAGTCGCTAATTCGGCGGTCATGCTGAGCTTGCCGAAGCATCTCTACCGCTTCGTTGTG
>JAYSZD010000945.1:0-7002 GCA_043738185.1 Hymenobacter sp.
CCGTAACGACCAGTTGTCCCTCGCTGCGGTGGAGGCCTACGATGCGATTATGCTTTCGCCCGGTCCCGGCATCCCGGCCGAGGCGGGCCTGATGCCCCAGATTATCAAGCAGTACGCACCCACGAAGCGCATTTTGGGCGTGTGCCTGGGCCATCAGGGCCTAGCCGAGAGCTTCGGCGCCACGCTCTACAATATGCCTGCCGTGCTGCACGGCGTGGCCAACGAAGCGGAAGTAACAGTGCCCAACGAGCGCCTGTTCGCCGGCCTGCCGCCCCGCTTTCAGGTGGGCCGCTACCACTCTTGGGCCGTGCGCCCCGAAACCATACCCGCCGAGCTGGAAACCACCGCCCGCGACGCTAACGGCGAGGTGCTGGCCTTCCGTCACCGGCAGTTCGACGTGCGCGGCGTACAATTCCATCCGGAAAGCATTTTGACCGAGCACGGCCACAAAATGCTGGAAAACTGGTTGGCTTGAATTAGCTGATAGGCATTAGCTAACAGCCATCAGCTGATGGCTGTTAGCTAATGCCACGAGTATTCCAGGGCAATATAAAAGAACAGAAGGCTAAAAAAGCTAACAGCCATCAGCTAATGGCTAACAGCTCAAAACAATGAAGCACATCCTCAACAAACTATTCGAGCACCAGCCCCTGACGCACGCCGAGGCGCACGCCGCCATGCGGCAGCTGGGTGAGGGCGGGGCCAACGCCGCTGAAACGGCCGCCTTTCTGGCGGTGTACCGCATGCGGCCCATCACGGTGGCGGAGTTAGCGGGCTTCCGTCAGGCCCTGCTCGATTTGAGCCGCGACCCGCAGCTGGGCACCACCGAAGTGCTCGACATTGTGGGAACGGGCGGCGATGGCAAAGACACCATCAACATTTCCACGCTGGCCTGCTTTGTGGTGGCCGGGGCGGGCGTGCAGGTGGCCAAGCACGGCAATTTTGGCGTGTCGTCGGTATGCGGGGCGTCGAATGTGCTGGCCCATTTTGGGTATGACTTTGAGGCTACTACCGACCAGCTGCGGCGGCAGCTGGAGCGGGCGGGTATCTGCTTTTTGCACGCGCCTGCCTTCCACCCGGCCATGCGTCACGCGGGACCGGTGCGCCGGGAATTGGGCGTGCGCACGTTCTTCAACATCCTGGGGCCGCTGGTGAACCCGGCCCGGCCGGCTGCCCAGCTGCTGGGCGTTTTCAGCTTGGAGCTGCAACGGCTCTACCACTACCTGATGCAGCCCACCGGCACGCGCTACGCCGTGGTGCACGCCCTGGACGGCTACGATGAGCTGGCCCTGACTGGCCCGGCCAAAGTGGTTTCCTCCCACACCGGCGAGCAAATGGTGACGGCCGAAACGCTGGGCCTGGTCGCCTGTACGGCCGCCGACCTGGCCGGGGGTAGCACGGTGGCCGCCTCGGCCGCCATCTTCAGGCAAGTGCTGGATGGTAGCGCCACCCACGCCCAGCGCAACGTCGTAACCGCCAACGCTGCCTTGGCGCTGCAATGCGCCCGTCCCGGCCTGAGCTGGGACGATGCCCTGGCCCAAAGCCGCGAATCCTTGGATTCGGGCGCGGCCCGGCGGGCATTCGAAACCATGCTTTCAATTAATTAAAGATTAGGAATTAATAATTAAAAATTAGCAACTAGTAACTGTCGAAAAAAGGCGCTTGCTGCAGCTGATTTCTGATTGTCAATTCCTGATTATTAATTCCTAATTATTCATTAGAAAAAATGTCCACCATCCTCCAAACAATCACTGCGCACAAGCGCAAAGAAGTGGCCGCCCGCCGCGAGCTGGTGCCCGTGAAGCTGCTCGAAAGCAGCCTGTATTTCAAGTCGCAGCCCTTGTCGTTGCGCCAGTATCTACTGCGCGAAAATGGCAGCGGCCTCATCGCGGAATTCAAGCGCAAGTCGCCTTCCAAGGGCTGGATTAATCAGTACGCGCCCGTGGAGCGCACCACGCTGGGCTACATGCAAGCCGGCGCGGCGGCGCTTTCTATTCTTACCGATGCCGAGTTTTTTGGCGGTAAAAATGAGGACCTGACCACCGCGCGCCGCTTCAATTTCTGCCCCATTATCCGCAAAGACTTTGTGGTGGATGAGTATCAGATTCTCGAAGCCAAGAGCATTGGGGCCGACGCTGTGCTACTTATTGCCGCCGTGCTCACGCCCGAAGAAATCAAAACCCTGGGCAGCCTGGCGCGTTCGCTGGGCCTGGAGGTGCTGCTGGAAGTGCACGACGGCGAAGAGCTGGCCCGCTCGGTACACGCCGAGGCGATGGATTTGGTGGGCGTCAACAACCGCAACCTGCACGATTTTAGCCTGAGCCTGGACACCTCGCTGGAACTGGCCGCTGCCATCCCGAACGAATTTGTGAAAGTTTCGGAGAGTGGTATCTCCACTGCGGCGTCCATTGGGCAGCTGCGCGAGGTGGGCTACCGTGGCTTCCTGTTGGGCGAAGCTTTCATGCGCAGCGCCCGTCCCGAACGCGCATGCGCCACGCTGGTGCAGGAAATTGCGGCCCTGTCCAAAGCGGCCCTCCTCGCCTAATCCGCTTCGAAAAATGAAAACACCACGCCATCTACCTGTCGATGTTGCCCTGGCCGCCGGACTGCCGGGGGCCGTTGGTTCGTCCCCGTCGGCTGCTCCGGCGGCGGAACCTTCGCGGCTGTTGGTGAAGGTGTGCGGCATGCGCGATGCGGCGGTGCTGTCCGACGTAGCGGCGCTGCTACCCGACTTTCTGGGCTTCATTTTCGCCCCTGCCTCGCCGCGCTTTGTGGGCGAGACGCTGGCCCCGGAGCTGGTGCGTGCGCTGCCTGCGAGCATCTGGCGGGTGGGGGTTTTTGTGAACGAAACCACCGAAACGATTCGGGCCACTGCCGCACGGTTTGGGCTGGGGGCCGTGCAGTTGCACGGCCAGGAATCCCCCGCGCAATGTGAGGAGTTGAGCGAGGCCGGCTTGCTCGTGATGAAAGCTTTTTCGGTGGGTAAGACCGTGGATTTTGCCACGCTGCTGCCGTATGTGCCGCATTGTGACTTCTTTCTTTTCGATACCAAAGGGGCTGCGCCCGGCGGTAACGGAGCCGTTTTCGACTGGGATTTGTTAAAGACCTACAATTTGCCCGTGCCATATTTTCTGGCCGGTGGGTTGGGTCTGGAACACGCTGCTGAACTGGCTGCCCTGCGACTGCCCGGCCTGGTGGGCGTGGACTTAAACAGCAGCTTCGAAACCGCGCCTGGTGTGAAAGACGCCGGCCGGTTAGGGCAGATGCTAGCCGCGCTGCGGCTGACTGCAACTCGTTAAAAATTAACCAAACGTCATAGACCATTGCCATGATACCATCCTATCAGCAACCCACGGCCCGCGGCTACTACGGCGAATTCGGTGGCGCCTTTATTCCCGAAATGCTCTACCCCAACGTGGAAGAGCTGCGCACCCGCTACCTGGAAATCCTGGCCGACCCGGATTTTCAAATCGACTTGCAGCACTTGCTGCGCGACTACGTGGGCCGGCCCACGCCGCTGTTCGAGGCCAAGCGTCTGTCGGAGCGCTACGGCACCCGGATTTTCCTCAAGCGCGAAGACCTCTGCCACACCGGCGCGCACAAAATAAACAACACGGTTGGCCAGATTCTATTGGCCCAGCGGCTGGGCAAAAAGCGCATCAGTGCCGAGACCGGGGCCGGGCAGCACGGCGTGGCCACGGCCACCGTGTGCGCCCTGATGGGCCTGCCGTGCGTGGTGTACATGGGCGCCGTGGATATTGAGCGCCAGGCACCTAACGTGGCCCGCATGCGCCTGCTGGGGGCCGAAGTGCGCCGCGCTGAGAGCGGCAGCCAAACGCTGAAAGATGCCACCAACGAGGCCATTCGCGACTGGATTGCCAACCCCGTGGACACGCACTACATCATCGGTTCGGTGGTGGGGCCGCACCCGTATCCGGATTTGGTGGCGCGGCTGCAAGCCGTCATCAGCGAGGAAATGCGGTACCAATTGCTGGAAAAAACCGGCACCGAGCTGCCCGATTTCGTGGTGGCTTGCGTGGGCGGCGGCTCCAATGCTGCCGGCGCGTTCTACCATTTTCTGGACGAGCCCTCGGTGCGGCTCGTGGCGGTGGAAGCGGCGGGGCACGGCATCAATTCCGGGCATTCGGCGGCCACGTCGGTGCTGGGCACGCCGGGCATCATCCATGGCAGCCGCACGCTGCTGATGCAGGACGAGCACGGCCAGATTACGGAGCCCTATTCGCTGAGCGCGGGCCTGGACTATCCGGGCATCGGGCCGCTGCACGCGCACCTCGACGCTTCGGGCCGGGCCGAGTTTATTTCCATCACCGACGACGATGCCCTGAAAGCTGTGAGCGAGTGTAGCCGTCTGGAAGGCATTATTCCGGCGCTGGAAACGGCGCACGCGCTGGCCGCGCTGGGCCAGCTCGGCGCCGGCCCCAACGACGTGGTAGTGGTGAACCTCTCGGGCCGCGGCGACAAGGACCTGGAGACCTACCTCAAACACATGGACAAACTCACCTAATATTTCCCGCCGGGGATAACGCAGTGGTTTGCCGTGACCTAACTCAGCGAACCTCTGCGTTTTTCCTCCGCGAACCTCCGCGAGAAAATTTCCATGAACAACCGAATCAAAGACGCCTTCGCGAGCAAGCAAAACCTGCTCAACATGTACTACACGGCCGGCTACCCCAGCCTGCACGACACCCTGCCGCTGGCCAAAGCGCTGGTCGCCGCCGGCGCCGACATTCTGGAAATCGGCATGCCGTTTTCGGACCCGCTGGCCGATGGCCCCGTCATTCAGCGCAGCAGCTCGGCGGCCCTGGCCAATGGCATGAACCTGCCGGTGCTGTTTGGGCAATTGCAGGAGTTGCGCGCCGCCGTGCCCCAAACGCCGGTGCTGCTCATGGGCTACCTCAATCCCGTACTACAATTCGGAATGGAAGCTTTCCTGAAGCAAGCTGCGGAAGTGGGCGTCGATGGCCTGATTTTGCCCGACCTGCCGCTGGATGAGTACGAGGAAATGTACCACCCGCTCTTCCTGAAGTACGGGTTGAAAGCCGTGTTTCTCATTACCCCGCAGACGTCGGAGGCGCGTATTCGGCGGCTCGATGCGCTATCGGATGCTTTCCTCTACCTCGTGTCGGGGCCCGGCACCACGGGCGGCACCACACTGCCCGACGTGGAGGCCCAGCAGGAGTATTTCCAACGCATCACAGCCATGAACCTGAAAAACCCGCGCCTCATTGGCTTCGGCATTGCCGATAAATCCGGCTTTGACCGTGCTTGTGCGCACGCCGATGGCGCCATTATCGGCTCGGCCCTCATTCGGGCTCTCGGCGAATCTGAAGATGCTGCCGCCACCGCTGCCAGATTCGTGCAAGGCATCAAGCAAGCATAATTTTCTTTTAAAAAACAGCCCGTCATGCTGAGCTTGTCAAAGCATCTCGCCCGCTTCGCTGCATCAGCCCAGATTACTGCTGCGGTAGAGATGCTTCGGTAAGCTCAGCATGACGGACCATTCTCCATAAATCCGTGATAATTCAACTTGAAAACGCGGCCGTGGTGCCCGCCATTAGCGAACACCTGAAGCAGCAGGGCTATAAAGCCACTGAGGTTACGACCCAACACGCGCACTATCTGGTGGCCATTGGGAAGAAGGATATTGACATTCGTACCATTGGCCAGCTGCCGGGTGTGCGCGATGTACACCGCGTATCGGACGACTACAAGCTGGTGAGCCGCAAGTGGCGCGTGAAGCCTACCGTGCTGGACCTCGGCGATGGCGTGACTATTGGTGAAGGCACGCTGGCCTTGTGCGCCGGCCCGTGCAGCATCGAGAGTGAAGCCCAGATGGAGAAGGTAATGAACCACCTAACTGAGAATGGCGTGCGCCTGATGCGCGGCGGCGTGTTCAAGCCCCGTTCGTCGCCCTACTCGTTTCGCGGCCTGGGCATGGACGGCCTGCGGCTGTTCCACAGCATGGCCCGGGAGCGCGGCATCAAAATAATGACCGAAGTAATGCAGGTATCGCAGGTGGAAGAAATGCACGATTTCGTGGATGTGTTTCAAGTGGGTGCCCGCAACACGCAGAATTTCAACCTGCTTGATGCCCTGGGTGGCGTGGATAAGCCGGTGATGATTAAGCGTGGCATTTCGGGCACCATTGAAGAGCTGCTGTCTTCCGCTGAGTACGTTTTTTCGGGTGGTAATGAAAAGCTGATTCTATGCGAGCGCGGCATTCGCACGTTCGAAACGGCCAGCCGCAATACGCTGGATTTGAACGCGGTGCCCATCTTAAAAGAGAAAAGCCACTTGCCTGTTATCGTGGACCCTTCGCACGGCATCGGCATTCGGGAATACGTGCCGGCTATGGCCTTAGCGGGCGTGTTGGCCGGCGCCGATGGCATCGTGTACGAAACCCACGAAACCCCCGAAACGGCCGCTTCGGATGGGCAGCAGACGCTGGATTTTGATGAGTCGGCGAAGCTGGTGCGCAACCTGCGGCGGGTATTTGCCCTGCGCGGTGAACTGGAGTAGGGCAGAAGTCAAGCACAAGCAACCGCAGCAAAAAAAAACGTCATGCCTCGGCTGCGCTCGGTATGACCAACCAAATAGAATAAGGTTACTTCCGCTCCACTGCTTGAAAGGGGAATGTTGGTAATTATTTCCCCGCTAATTGTTGCACAACCAAAATCAGTTCTTATATTCGTCCCAATCATGCGCCTCCAACTCGTCAATATTACCAACCTAGCGACTTGCCCCAAACAGGGTGAGACTGGGTTGCGATTGGCAAAAAGGAAGAACAAGGCATGATGCCCGCACTTCGCTAGAAACCTTCAAAAGCCCGAATCCAACAGGATATCGGGCTTTTTTTTCGCCCATTCGCTATGTTTACTAACCACTTCCCCGCGTACGTTTCCGGTCAGGACCAGCTGATTTGGAAAATCTTGTTTGACCGCCAGACGGCTTTGCTGCACCGGCGGGCAGCGCCCGCTTTCA
>JAYSZD010000946.1:0-1118 GCA_043738185.1 Hymenobacter sp.
AGCTCGCACCAGTTCGATACTCCGGAGCGCGGCTTTTCCACCCGCTTCGACGGGCCGCTGGACATGCGCATGGACCCCGACGGGCCATTGACAGCCGCGGATATTCTCAATGATTACAAAGAGGCTGACCTGCACCGCATCTTCGGGATGTACGGCGAGGTAACCAACGCCCGCACTTTGGCCCAGACGGTGGGCGCCGCCCGCCGTGGTAGGCGCCTCGAAACCATTGCCGAGCTAAAGCAGGCCATTCAGCCCTGTACGCCCCGGGGTAAGGAGAATAAATACCTGGCCCAGGTATTCCAGGCGTTGCGCATCGAGGTGAACCAGGAGATGCAGGCGCTACAGGAAATGCTGCTGCAAACGGCTGAGGTGCTGCGCCCTGGCGGCCGGCTGGTGGTGATGAGCTACCACTCGCTGGAGGACCGGCTGGTAAAGAATTTTATCGGTAAAGGAAAGTTTTTTGGAGCCGTTGAAAAAGACTTCTTTGGCAATGAGAGCAAGCCCTTTGAGGCCGTGAACCGCAAGCCGGAGGAGGCCGACCCCAACGAAATAGCACTGAACAGCCGGGCCAGAAGTGCTAAATTGCGTGTTGCAATTCGCAACTAGCTTACCGAAAAGGAGCATAAGTCAATGAGTAAAGCCTTGAAAATATACACCTTGCAATATGCTGGTTCAAGGCTGGTTTGGGGGCCGTGCCGGGTGGCAGTGTATGGCCCGGCGGCGGCTTTGGTTTTCCCAAACGATTCACCGCTGAGCGTCATCTGAAACAATGGCTACTAATACGCTCCGTCCTTCTAATGCGCCGCGCCGGGCCAACGTGCCCCGCGGAATGCCTGACCCCGCGCCCGAAGTGGTGCCCGAAGAAGTGGTTGCCGAAGTGCCCGAGCCTGAGCCCGAGCCGGTCCCGATGCGCGAAAAGCGGCCCCGCAAGCCCAAAAAGGAGCCCCGGCCCCGCAGCTCGTGGAGCCTGTTTTCATTACTGGACCGGGTGACAAGCGTGGATGGCCTTTTTCGGGAAGGCCTGCCGGTGCGCTTTCTGCCGCACTTGCTTTTTGTGATGCTGCTCACGCTGCTCTACATCGGCAACACGCACTACGGCAACCGCATGAACCGGAGCA
>JAYSZD010000947.1:0-1117 GCA_043738185.1 Hymenobacter sp.
CGGGTGCGCATCGACGCCGCGCTGAAGGAGCAGGGCTACTACTATTTCGCGCCCGACTACCTGGTTTTCAAAGTCGACAGCACCCTCGACCACAAGGCCACCGTGGACGTGCGGCTGAAAAACAGCGCCCCGCCCAAGGCCCTGCGCCCTTACTGGCTCGATGAGGTGAAGCTGAACACTAGCTATGTGCTGACCGACACCACCATGCGCAACCCCATGATGTTCCGGGGCTACCAATACTTTCCCGACGAGGAGTTGTTCCGGGCCAAGGCCATTACCCGCGCCACGTTCCTGCATCCCGATAGCGTGTACCGCCGCCATCGCCGCGACCAGACCCTGAGCCGCCTCATGAGCCTGGGCACCTTCCGCTTTGTGGAAATCCGCTTTAAGCCCGCCGCGGCCGGCGACACCACCGTGACCGTACCGGCCGATGCCGCGCCCGGTAGCAACCGCTCGGTGGGCCTGCGCCAGCGCCTCGACGCCGAGGTGCTCATGACGCAGCTCAAGAAAAAAAGCCTGCGCGCCGAGATTCAACTCGCCTCCAAAACCAACGGCTTCACGGGCCCGGCCCTCAAGGTCACGTTTCGCAACCGCTCGGCATTTCGCGGGGCCGAGCAGCTGCTCGTCAACGGCATTGCCTCCACCGAAACCCAAACTGGTAACGGCAACGGCGCCTTGGGCCTCACCAGCTTCGAGTACGGCGTCAACGCGCAGCTGCTCATCCCGCGCCTGGTGACGCCCAACCTGCCGCTGCTCGACGTGAACCTGCCCAATTCCGACTTCCAGCCCCGTACCAAGGTTGAGGTGGGCGTGCGGGCCGTGACGCGCGCCAACTACTTTTCTCAGAATTTCCTCAACGTAAACTACGGCTACACCTGGAAAACCAAGATTACCAACGAGCAGGAAATCAAGCCCATCGACATTACCTACGTCCAGTTCAGGCCGACCGACACCTTCAACATCATTCTGAACAGCCCGGAGAGAAGCTTTCTCAAAAGCGCGTTTCAGCAGCAGTTTGTGCTGGCCAGCTCCTACCGCTACACCTACAACCAACAGTCGCTGGAGCAGCGCCGCCAGCAGATTTATTTCAGCGGCCAGCTTGAAGGCAGCGGCAACC
>JAYSZD010000948.1:0-6972 GCA_043738185.1 Hymenobacter sp.
GGCAAAGTAGCTTCCCTCACTATTCAACTCCGGCAATAGCTCGCTGATTCCGGGGCCATCATCAGGCATTCTTAACCTGCGGCAAGTCGTAGTAAACCTTTATACTCTGCGAGCTTGAGTAATAATAGAAGGTCGAGTTGTTTTTGGCGTACTCAAGTATAGCTACTACCGCCGCCGGCGACAAATGGGCATCGTAGTATTCAATTACATTTTGGTGCATCCGAGCAATTTCAGCTTCGCTCATACCCAACGCGGTTTCTATGGCCTGACTCAAACCCTGCTGACCTGAAAAAGAGAGGCAATTGACCTTATCTACTAGCGGCGGAAATAAGTACTCCGCATGCTCCAGAATGGGAATGCACCCGATTGACATCGATTCAATCAGGTTGTGGCACATGGGATGCGTGAAGCCGGGGCAAGCCAGAAAAAAACTGGCCCGCGCCAACTGAGAAAACCAATCCGTCTTTGATATAGTATGGTCCTTCGACTCAGAATTCCTCCAAAAATCCGACGAATAAATGTGAATCGGTTTGCCAGCGGGCATTAAGTCGGGCTGGATATTCACCTTATCCCCAAATTCTGCCATGACTGACTGAATCATCTGGTTTCTGCTTAGTTTCTTGTGCAGAATATTGAGGAAAGAGTCTTTGTATCCTTCGCTGGAGGTGTTGCCGGAAAAGAAAACTACAATCGGCTTTTTGGCTGCTCTCAATGACTGCACCTTTTGCTCCGAAAGGTGCAGTCATTGAGAGCAGCCAAAAAGGCAGAATGTTATCCTTTCTGAAATTACCCGTCACCGAAAAAATATTATCGCTCAGCTGTATCGTTTTCGGGGCAAGCGTACTATTGGCATTCGGGCTATCCGTCATCACAAAAGACACCTTGCTCAAGTCAGGCGCTTTTACAAAAAAACAAACGCTTTTCAGGTCTAAAATAAGGTCAAAAAATTGCTCTTCGGGCTGAATGAAGCGGTAATCAATCTTGATGTAGCATTTGTAGCCAGCGGCACACAAATGGTGGATGATGGGGTAATAAAATCGGTAGTCCAGCTTCTTCAAAACAAGGACAACCACTTTTTCGCCATCGTACGCAACCTCCGGATGAAGTTTTATTCTGTCGGTATGAGCTAGCAGAAATCCCGCGAGTCCTTTCAAAATCGATATCCGCTGCGCAATAGATTTAAATAATGAAGGCTTTGGTTTCATATAAAATAAAGGCAATGCGCTAAAAGGCTACGCGTAATTCAAAAGAGAGCCGTCTCCGCAGGCCTGCGTTGGAGGAAGCAGCTTTTGGCTCCGTGTTGCCTAGCACCAACCGAAACAGACAACGTACATCGGCTAGCGCAAAAGGAGTCGGGGAAGCTCTTCTCAACCACCCGTCAAATACAAATATAAGGCTTCGCGCAATAGCTGATTTCTTAGTCGGCCGCACAAGCATACGGTCAAAACAGCTCGGATTGACGCGTGAACAGCTTTTTATACCTCCCTTAAAGCACTGGTTGCTGCTGTTGCTGCTTGCGTTGTTGATGCAGCCGGGCATATTCCTTCAGGCTTTGGCCGCTCGAGTAATAGTAGAGGGTCGAATTATCTGGGGCCTGCTCAAACATGCTGACCACGGCTGCGCCCGAAAGGTGCTCCTCATAATAATCAACAACATTGGAACGCATCAGCTCAATTTCGGCTGCCGTCATTGCCAACACTTCCTCAATTGCTTGTTTCAAGCCCGATTTACCAGCAAAAGCAATACAATTCTTCTTGTTCTCCAGAGGCGGAAACAAATATTCGGGATGCTCAAGAATCGGAATAGTACCAATTGCCATGGCTTCGGTCAGGCTGTGGCACATGGGCTGAGCAAAGCCAGGACAAGCCAGAAAAAAATTGGTTTGGGCAAGCTGAGGCATCCAGTTTGCAATCGATGAATCATAGGATTCAGCTTCATTCTTGGGCCAGTCGTCCGGTTTGTAAAGCTGAATGGGCCTATCCATGTATTCCGGAAGAGGCTGGGTACCAACCTGATTTCCAAAATCTTCTACAACTGCTTCAATAACCTGATTTCTGCTTAGCTTTTTGTGAAAGATGCTAAGATTTTCATCCCGGTACAGCGTGCGGGAAGTATTGCCCAGAAAGAAAACCTTGAGTGACCTCTTGGTTTCTCTCAGCTTTTGAATTTTTGCACCCGACAAATGAGGGTACTGAATTGGATGCACTGAGAACGGGATAATATCCTGCGTTTTGAAGTTCCCATCCATTGAAAAAATGGCATCGCTGAGCACGATTGTTTTCACGCCGGGAATCCTGTCCGTTTTGTTGCCTTCTTCTACTACCAGGAAATCTATTTTTTCGTCCCCATCCAACTCCAGTGTAAAGTACAAATTTTCAACATTCAATATTAGTTGAAAATGAGGGTCTGTTGGCTGTAGAAATCGGCGGTCTATCTTCAGGTAGCACGTATAGCCGGCACCGCTCAGATGACGCAGGATGGGATAGTAATAGCGATAATCACGGGTTACAAACGAAAACACAGCCACCTTGTCTCCGGTGTGCTTCACTTGCGGCCGACGCTTTATTCTGGCCGCGTGGGTTATAAAAAATCCTAAAAGGTTTTTTAATATTGCCAGACGCCGCGTAATGGATTCCATTAAAATAAACTCCTTTTATTAAACTCAAATAACTGCACTACCCGCAAAGATAGGCCGCCTGCTAGGAGCGTTGTCCAAAAAACAAGGTCAGGTACACCGACGGGAAAAACTGCCGGTTTAGGCCATCGACCTCCCGCGGGTTATTGCTGGGGCTCAGAATAAGCAGCCGCTTGGTGTAGCCCTCTATCAAAAAGCCGACTTCCATGCCGGTAACAGCGTCGCGGTAGCGGCCGTACTCGAAGCTAAGGCCGCCGCGCAGGTGGAAGCCGGGCACCACTTTGGTTTCGCTAATGCCGCTGAAGAGCGGACCCCGGTCCAGGATGGCGCCCACGTCGGCGTGCTTCACCGGGTCGTACTGCTCGTTCACGATTTCATCGGTAGCCAGATTGATGACGCGGGTTTGCACGGCCGTCCGGTCGAAACTGATGTAGTACGGCATGAGCAGGCCCAACGAAGGGCCGGCACTTAGCAGGCCGTTTACCTGTACGCCAGCATCGGCGGCCTTGCGAAACAGAATACGCTGCAAGCCCACCGATGGCCGCAGTACGAAAGCGTGATTGGTCTTGCGGTCGATGTAGCTGCCACCTACTTGGGTATTGACACGCTCTTCTTTGGTGTTCTTGAGCATGACGCCCTCCAGACTCCAAAAGCGCATCCACTGGTCATCGAGCACGCGCGTGGAGCGCACCGAGACGCCGCCAATCAGCCCACCCTGGGTGTTGAAGTTGACCCCATAGATAAATTCTTTGCTGTACGACTGCTCGTCGGAGGGCGCGGCGGGCACGGGCGCGGAGCGCACCGGAGCCTGCGCCTGAGCAGCAGCAGCTACGAACAGGCATGCCGCCAACAAGCCCCAAAAACGGCAAGGAAAACGAAGCATAGTCAACCAGAATTGAGCCCGACAAATCGCCCCAGGCGCGGCGCACTACTTAGTACGTAAATTAGCTATCGAAGAAACTACTTTGTAAAGGTAACTCCCTGTCTTAATGAACACCGCCACCGCCCGCTATGCCGGCCAACTCCGCACCGAAGCCACCCACGTCGCCTCGGGCAATATTATTCAAACCGATGCACCTACCGATAACCACGGCCGCGGCGAAGCTTTTTCGCCGACCGACCTAGTAGCCACCGCTCTCGGCTCGTGCATGATGACGGTGATGGGCATCGTGGCCGAACGCCATAAGCTGAGCTTGGTTGACAGCACTTTCGCCGTGGTGAAGCATATGAGCAGCGAGGCCCCGCGCCGCATCGCGCAAATCGACGTAACGTTTAGCCTGCCCGCAGTACTGTCCGGCTCCGACCGCACCCTGCTCGAACGCACCGCCCTCACTTGCCCGGTCACTCTGAGCCTGCACCCGGAAATACGCCAAAACGTGGTGTTTTTGTACGTTTAAGGAGGCTACAAATGGCGGAAGGCCCAACAACTTTGGCTGAGGCCTTCCGCCATTTGCTACTTCGCTACCTTGGCGGACACATCGCTCAGGCGAATTCCCATATGCGAGGCATCATACTGGCACTCACCGTCTTTGATGAGCAGTAATTGGGGCGACTCGTGCCGAATGCCGAACTGGTCTGCTATCTGAGCCGAAATAGGACGAAAACGCAACAGGTCCAGATAATAGATGGGCACGTTGGACAGACCACTATCGGCCCATTGGCGCTCTATTTTGCTCTTGGCAGCTGCGCTGATGGAGCAGGTAGTGCTGTGTTTGAAAATCAGAACGGGCTGCTCATGAGAAGCTTGCGCCAGTTCAATTAGCTGTTCAGATT
Organism: Hymenobacter sp.; assembly: GCA_043738185.1. Classification (GTDB taxonomy): domain Bacteria; phylum Bacteroidota; class Bacteroidia; order Cytophagales; family Hymenobacteraceae; genus Hymenobacter. Next base: position 4,409 of record JAYSZD010000948.1, read on the forward strand.
GCGTGAGGGGAAGCCAGGGGGTTGACATGGGGTGTAATTAGGAATGAGGACTTCGATGGCAACAGTAGTGCACCGAAGCCCCGAATGAGGCAAAAAAACGGGTGCCATCTGCCGGGAAATTGTGGTACGTGTATTACAACAGTTCGACGCCACTTGATTCCATGACACTCCCTCATTTTTTTTTAATGGCCGTTGGCGAAACCGGTTTGGGCTGTTTTTTGAGCCGAATACCCAAAAAGGGCGCCGACTTCATGGGCGCAGTGGCCACGCCATCGTAGTCCACCTCATCGCCGGTGTACACTTTCTCATCGCGCCGAATGGCTTGGGCCTGGGCTGGGTTGCTTTGACCACGCTTCAGCTTGGCGGGGTTCACGGCGAGGTGGCTGTCTTTGTAAGGCGAATCGGTGCGCCTGGCATCGCGCAGGGCCTGGCGGTTGGCCGCTTTCACTTTTGCGGGGTTTTCGTGCGCAATTTGGGCATTCGCCGGCTGAATTCCCAGCAGCACCCCACCCAGCAACAGCAGCAGCAGTCCCAAACCCGCCCTACGGCTTGCCTGCCGGAGCAGGCTCGGGGTCGGGAGCCGCGTCGGGCTCAGCATCAGGCTCAGCGGGAGCTGCCACCCGGTGGTCGGGGCTGTAGTTGGGTTTACCATGAGACTTGAATTTGAAAAAGTGAACAATCGACTGCCAGGGCTTGAAAGGCTTCGGGGCGGGCTTGTTGATGCGTCGCCGCATCAGCTTCGGCTTTTTCAACAGCCCGGCTTTGTCGTAGCTCACCGTGGGGCGCTCGGGCAGGGTGCGGGCTTCGGCCACAGCCGCTTCGGTTTTGATGGCACCTCCCGTGGGCGTGGAAACATCGGTGGCCGCTTCTTCGTCTTCGGAAGCCGTTTTTTTCTTAAAAAAACTCGTGGGTTCGTTCTTCTTACGGGCCTTGGCCGCCGCTTTTTGCTGGGCAATGAATTCGGCCGACGGCTTGGGCGTGAGTATGCGGTAGGGATGAAAAATACTGTGGTACAGGTTACAGCCATTCAGGCCTACCAGCAGCAACACCGCCAACGCACCACGAACAACAACAGAGGATAGGCAGTATTTCACCTTGGGGCAGCCAGAGTCATATAAAGATAAAGAGAGGAAAGATACGATGCTAGCGCGCGAAAACCGCGCCAGCGCAGTGAAACGCCCTCAGTGGTGAACCGGCAGCAAAAGCAGCATTCAGGCCTGCGTTGTCTCTTCGGAAGAAGCTTCGATGAGACAACGCAGGCCTGAATGCTGCCCCTCTGATTTTGCTCCCTTCGGGAAGACGCGGCTATCCTTTTTAAATCTTTGGAGGCGCTTTTTTGGTGCATCGGGTTTTTGTCCGCTGCATTTGCTCCAGCAACCCTTCTTTGGAATACCATTTCTTTTTAGACAGCAGCGGCGAGAGAGAGGCTCGACGATAAGCCAACAACTCCCAATGACGCGCTGCCAGCAACAAGAGCCAGCCTATTTGTATCTTTCTGAGCTATGAACTCCGACCTCACGACCCCAACGGCCCTGGAGGCAACCGCTACCGCGCCGGGGTCGGGTCCACCGGCCAACACCCTTTTTCCCATCTTCCTGAAGCTGGAGAACCTGCGCGTGCTGCTGATTGGCGGCGGCAATGTGGGCCTGGAAAAGCTGGGCGCCATTCTGCGCAACAGCCCCGAAACGGCCGTTACCGTGGTGGCCCCGCTGCTGCTGCCCGAGCTGCGCGAGCTGGCCGCCCGCCACCCCAAAGTGCAGCTGCACCAGCGCCCTTACCAGGCCGCCGACCTCAACGACGCAGACATTCTCTTTTTGGCCACCGACGACCCCGAGCTGCACCGCTACATCGGTACGGCGGCGGCGGCCCGCCGCCTGCTCACCAACGTGGCCGATACGCCCGCACTCTGCGATTTCTACCTCTCTTCGGTTTTGCAAAAGGGCGATTTGAAAATTGCCATCTCTACCAACGGCAAGTCGCCCACCGTGGGCAAGCGCCTGCGCGAAGCCCTGGGGGAGGTACTGCCCGCCGAGCTGGCCTCCGTGCTGGGCCAGATGAACATCATCCGCAGCCGCCTGCAAGGGAACTTCACCAAAAAGGTAAAGTCGTTGAATGCCGTGACCGCCGAGCTGGCCTACGGCCCCGCCTACGAAACGCCCGCCACCGCCTACTGGCGGCGCGTGGCCACCGGCGCGCTCGTCGCGTTCGCAGGGTTCATTTTTCTCAACATCTTCTCCTACTACTTCACTTGGCAGCAAGCCGTGGAGCTGGCGCGCTCGTCGGGCACGTTCTATAGGTTCGTGGCCGTGGGCTTCCTGGCCCAGCTGGTCGACGGCGTGCTGGGCATGGGCTACGGCGTGGTATCGGCCATTAGCCTCACGTCGCTGGGGCTGGGGCCGGTGGCCGTCAGTGCCAGCATTCACACGGCCGAGGTCTTTGCCAGCGGCGCGTCGGGCTACCACCACTACCGGTTTGGCAACGTCAACAAGCGCCTGTTTCGGGTGCTGCTGCTGCCGGGCATCATCGGCTCCGTTAGTGGCGCGCTGCTGCTGGCGCACTTGGGC
>JAYSZD010000949.1:0-1113 GCA_043738185.1 Hymenobacter sp.
CGCCGCATCCACGAACGAGATGTACTGCTCGAACATGATGTTGTTGCCGTCGCGCTTCAGAAACTCGTGCGGCTCCTCCTCAATCTGAATGAGCAAGTCGCCGGAAACGCCGCCGCGCTCGGGGAAGTTGCCTTTGCCGTTCATGCTCAGCTGCATGTCGTTGGCCACGCCCGCCGGGATGTTGATGGGAATCACCTCCTCGTGCAGTTGGCGGCCTTCGCCTTTGCACACGTCGCAGGTCGCCACGATGGTTTTGCCCTCGCCGTTGCAGGTAGGACAGGTAGCGCTGCTCACCATCTGGCCGAGCATGGTGTTCACCACGCGCTTGGTCTGGCCCTGGCCCTGGCAGGTGGGGCAGGTTTTGAGGTCGGTACCGTTTTTAGCGCCGGTGCCGCTGCACGGCGAACAGGCCACGTAGCGCTTCACCTTGATTTTCTTTTCCACGCCATTGGCGATTTCCTCCAAATCAAGCTTCAGCTTGATGCGCAGGTTCGAGCCCTTCTTCTGACGCCGGCCGCCGCCCTGACGGCCGCCGAAAAAGCCTTCGAAGCCCCCGCCGCCACCGAAAATATCGCCGAACTGCGAGAAGATGTCCTCCATGTTCTGCGGGCCGCCGCCCCCACCGCCGCCCATGCCCTGGTGGCCGTAGCGGTCGTAGCGCGCCCGCTTATCGGCATTACTCAGGACTTCATACGCCTCGGCCGCCTCCTTAAACTTGTCCTCGGCCGACGGGTCGTCGGGGTTTTTATCGGGGTGGTATTTAATGGCCATCTTGCGGTAGGCCGACTTAATTTCGTCGCCCGCCGCATTTTTGGCAATGCCTAATATTTCGTAATAATCGCGCTTCGTAGCCATCTGCGTGTGTCATGTTGAGCGCAGCGAAACATCTTATCTCGTTCGCGCTGCCTCGTTTGGTTGCTTATAAATTTTCTGGCTAAAACGCTGCCCTGATAAGATGCTTCGTTCCTCAGCATGACGGCTGCTACTGCCCCAACACCACTTTGGCGTGGCGAATCACCTTGTCACCCAAATAGTAACCCTGCTCCACCACGTCCACGATTTTCCCTTTCAGGTCGTCGCTCGGCGCGGGAATCTGGGTGATGGCCTCGTGCA
>JAYSZD010000950.1:0-2751 GCA_043738185.1 Hymenobacter sp.
AGTCAAACATCAATCTATTGAGGAGCCGTGTGAAGCGAAAGTTTCAAGCACGGTTTTGAAGACCAGTCGGTGGGGCGACCTGCCGGCTGAGTTTAATGACGTGCAGCTGATTCCGGCTGATTCGTTCAAGGGCCTGCTGGCCACCTACGCGGAGACGGAAGAATCGCGGGGCTACCTACCCAACGCGTTGGAAGGCTTGTGGGCCGTGATGGACAAGGGCGGCTTTTCGCCCGAGCTGCGCACTAAACTTCGGCGCTTCAACGGCCAGCTCTTCCACGAGGCGAAGGCTTTACCGCTGAACGCGGACCAAATCAAACTTCTGGAACAGGCCGCTGCTGCCAACTGGACGGAAGTCGAGCCGGCCATTTTCGGCACCCTGCTCGAACGGGCCCTGGACCCAACCGAGCGCCACAGCCTGGGCGCGCACTATACGCCCCGTCGCTACGTCGAGCGGCTGGTGCTGCCCACCGTCATTGAACCGCTGCGACGCGAATGGGCTGCCGCGCAGGCCGCCAGCGCCATCCGCCTCGACGAAGGCAAGAGCAAAAAAGCCGTGGCCGATGCCCGCGAGGAAGTGCTGAAGTTCTTGCGCCGGCTCACGTCGGTCAAGATTCTGGACCCGGCGTGTGGCTCGGGTAACTTCCTGTACGTGACTCTGGAACACCTGAAACGCTTAGAAGGCGAGGTACTCACGACGCTAGCGAAGCTCGGCGGCTCCGGACGCTTGGAGCTGGGCGATGGCACCACGGTGAGCCCGCGCCAACTGCTGGGCCTGGAGCTGAATCCGCGCGCCGCGGCCATTGCCGACGTGGTGTTACGCATCGGCTATTTGCAGTGGCACTTGCGCTCCCACGGCCTCACGCAGCTAGCGGAGCCCCTGCTGGACAGCTATCAGAACATCAAGCAGCAGGATGCCGTGTTGGGGCACAACGATGACTACAGCAAGACGTGGCCGGCCGAGTGGCCAGCGGCGGACTTTATTGTGGGCAACCCGCCGTTTATCGGTAACAAGCGGTTGCGCGACGCATTGGGGGATGCTTACGTGACCAACCTACGCCAGGCGTATGCTAAGCAGGTTCCTGAATCGGCCGACTTTGTGATGTATTGGTGGCATAAGGCTGCTGCTGCCGTGCAGGCAGGCACGACGCAGAGTTTCGGGTTTATCACGACTAACTCCATCTCCATGACCTTTAGTAGCCGCTTGGTGCAGCGCTATTTGGAAGATGCTGACCGGCCGCTTTCCCTTGCGTTTGTAGTGCCCGACCACCCGTGGGTAGAAGCCAGCGATGGGGCATCTGTACGCATCAGCATGACGGTTGGCCAGGCCGGACGGCAAGCTGGCGTGTTAGCCCGGGTGGCACGCGAGATTTCCACTGAAAACGACGATGCCCGGGTGGTGGAACTGGTCGAAACGGTTGGAATGATAAACGCGGACCTAACCATTGGCGCGGATTTAGCAAATCTGGCACAGTTGAAAGCAAACGACGGTCTTAGCAGCACTGGCGTACTCATCATCGGGGCTGGATTCATCGTTACCTCCGCTCAAGCAGCCGATATGGGATTGGGGACCGTCGCTGGCCTTGAACGGCATATTCGGCCTTATCGAAACGGTAAGGATTTGATGTCGCTTTCACGCAATGTTTTGCTGATTGATATGATTGGGCTGAGCGAGGTCGATATGATAACGCGCTTCCCCAAAGCCTACCAGCACATTTTGCAAACAGTGAAGCCAGAACGTGACTTGAACCGGGATGCGACCCGCCGCAAAAACTGGTGGCTGTTCGCTCGGCCAAATGACCAAATGCGCTCTTCTATTGCGGGCCTACGTCGCTATGTCGCTACCCCCGAAACATCAAAGCACCGCGTATTTCAATTCGTAGATGGGCAGGTGTTGCCGGACAACAAAATCATTACCATTGCACTAGATGATGCTTACCAGTTGGGTGTTTTGTCCAGTCGCATTCATACGGAATGGGCACTAGCAACTGGAGGAACACTGGAAGACCGCCCGGTTTACACGAAATCCCGTTGCTTTGACACGTTCCCCTTCCCAACTGCATCCGCTGTTCAGCAAGCCCATATTCGGGAGTTAGCCGAGACTCTTGACGCACATCGGAAGCGGCAGCAGGCCCAACATCTTGGTCTGACACTCACCGACCTCTACAATGTGGTGGAGAAGCTTCGCACCGGGCAAGCGCTTACTGCCAAAGAGCAGGTCACGCACGAGCAGGGGCTTGCGGCCGTGGTGCTGAATCTGCACCATCAACTTGACGCCGCCGTGGCCGAGGCCTACGGCTGGTCCGCCACGCTCAGCGACGCGGAGGTGCTCACGCGTCTTATGCAGCTCAATCAGCAGCGCCTAGCGGAAGAAACGGCTGGCACCGTGCGCTACCTGCGCCCCGAGTATCAGGCCCCCGGCCAGCAGGCAGCCTTGGCGTTGCCGACAACCGCAACCGCCGCGACGGTGGCCACTGCCGCCACCGCCCAGCTGTGGCCAGCCGAGCTAGCCCAGCAAATGCTCGCCGTGCGCGCCATCGTCCAGCAGGCAGCCGGCGAGGCCCTGAGCAGCGCCCAGGTAGCCGCCCGCTTCCGGCGCACCAAAGCTGACAAGGTGAAACCCTTGCTCGACACGCTGGCCATGATGTCGCAGGTCCGGCACTTGGAACCGGAGGACACGTATGCTGCCTAATCGCATTAACTGCTTGACTAGTCACTGATTAGTCGGTGACTAGTCAAGCAAGGGTTAAGCAT
>JAYSZD010000951.1:0-6915 GCA_043738185.1 Hymenobacter sp.
CTCGACCCCAACCACCTGGGCCTCACCATCCACGAGAGCGTGGGCCACCCCACCGAGCTCGACCGCGTGCTGGGCTACGAGGCCAACTATGCCGGCACCAGCTTCGCCACCCTGGAGTGGAAAGCCAAGAAAATTCCGTTTGGCTCAAAGCTGGTCAATATCGTGGCCGATAAGCTGCAGCCGGGTTCGCTCGGCGCGGTGGGCTATGATGATGAAGGTGTGAAATCCAAGCGTTGGGACCTCATCAAGGGAGGCATGTTGGTGGACTACCAGAAAATCCGGGACCAGGCCCACATCGTGGGCCAGACCGAGTCGGACGGCTGCTGCTACGCTGATTCCTGGGACTCGGTGCAGTTCCAGCGCATGCCCAACGTGAGCCTGCAGCCCGGTACCGCCAAAATGAGCGTGGACGACATGGTAAAAAACGTGGACAAGGGCGTCTACATTGCCGGCCGTGGCTCCTACTCCATCGACCAGCAGCGCTACAACTTCCAGTTTGGCGGGCAGGTGTTCTACGCCATCGAAAAAGGCCAGATTACCGGCATGCTGGAAGACGTGGCCTACCAGGCCAACACCCAGGAATTCTGGAACTCCTGCTCGGCCATCTGCGACGAGTCGGACTACCGCCTGTTTGGCTCTTTCTTCGATGGCAAGGGCCAGCCCTCGCAGGTATCGGCCGTGAGCCACGGCTCAGCCACCACCCGTTTCGACGGCGTGAACGTCATCAACACCGCCCGGAAAATTTAATTTTTGAGCTGTTTGCTGTCAGCCATTAGCTGTTAGTTTCCTTTCAGGAGGCGCCAATACAGTAAAAAGCTAACAGCTAATAGCTCTCAGCCAATAGCTAATAACCCCCATGGCCATTCTCTCTCAGACCGAGGCACAGGACATCCTGAAAAAAGTCCTCTCCTTCAGCACTGCCGACGAGTGCGAGGCGACTCTTAACGGCAGCATCAGCGGCAACGTCCGCTCGGCGCGCAACACCATCAGCACGGCCGGCACCGCCGACAACGTGTCGCTGGGCGTGCAGTCGCGCTTTGGCAAGCGCAGCGGCGTGGCCACCTGCAACGAGTTCGACGAAGCCAGCCTGCGCCGCTGCGTGCAGCGGGCTGAAGAAATCGCGAAGCTCGCGCCCGAAAGCCCGGAGTACGTGCCCTTCCTGGGTCCGCAGAAATACCTGGCGTCGCCGGCGGCCTTTGCCCAGCGCACGGCCGACATCACGCCCGACTACCGCGCCCAGCAGATTGGGGCGAGCATGGCGCTGTGCGAGGCCAAAAAGCTGTCGTCGGCAGCCTTCTTTAATGATTCTGCAGGCTTCGTGGCCAAGCGCAACTCCAAAGGACTGGAGGCCTACCAGCGCCTGACCAACCTGGACTTCACCATCACGGTGCGCACCGCCGACGGCCTGGGCTCCGGCTACGCCATTGCCAACTACTCGGACCTGGCCAAGTTCGACGCCGCCCGCCTCACCCGCGTGGCCGCCGACAAGGCCGCGTCGTCGGTGAAAGCCAGGGCCATTGAGCCCGGCAAATACACCGTGATTCTGGAGCCGGCCGCAGCGGTGGAGATGCTAAGCAACATGATGCGCTCGATGGACGCGCGCAACGCCGACGAAGGCCGCAGCTTCCTGAGCAAGAAAGGCGGCGGCAACCGCAAGGGTGACAAGTTCTTCGACGAGCGGGTGACCATTTACTCCGACCCCACGAACCCCGAAGTTCCCGACCTGACCTTCGCCGGCGACGGCCGCCCCCAGCTGAAAACCACCTGGATTGACAAAGGCGTGGTGAAAAACCTCTACACCTCGCAGTTCTGGGCGCAGAAGGCCGGCATTCCGGACCTGCCCCCTCCCGGCGGCTGGATAATGGAAGGCGGCACCCAAAGCACGGCCGACCTGATTAAGGGCACGGCCAAAGGCATTCTGGTCACGCGCCTGTGGTACATCCGCGCCGTGGACCCGCAGACGCTGCTTTACACCGGCCTCACCCGCGACGGAACGTTCTACATCGAGAACGGCCAGATTAAGTTTCCGGTGAAAAACTTCCGCTTCAACGAAAGCCCGGTTATTATGCTCAACAACCTAGAGGCCGTGGGCAAGCCGGTGCGGTTGGGCGGCAACCTGGTGCCCCCGCTCAAAATTCGGGACTTCACCTTCACCAGCCTGTCGGACGCAGTGTAGCGCGGACTTTGTAGTCCGCACTACACCGCCACCTGCTTGCTTTCAACATCTTTCATTCGCGGACTACAAAGTCCGCGCTACATCTCACCTTATGAAAAGACGCGACTTTGTGGGACTTTCCGGCTTGGCGGCTGGCGCCCTCTTTATTCCTGCCATTCCTGGTTTTGCGGGTGCTTTGGTGGACCCGGCCCGCCTGCTGGAACCCGGTGTTGACGTGGCCATTAAAAAGCGCCTAGCCGATGCCGGCCTCAACGCCGCCAAAGCTGCCGGCGCCACTTACGCCGACGTGCGCATTGGCCGCTACCTCAACCAGGGCGTGTTCACCCGCGAGAAGCAGGTGCAGAACATCGCCAGCACCGAAAGCTACGGCGTGGGCATTCGCGTGATTGCCAACGGCACCTGGGGCTTTGCCGCCACCAACTCGGTGACCGAAGCCGGCATTGCCAAAGCGGCCCAGCTGGCCGTGCAGATTGCCAAAGCCAACTCCAAAGTGCAAAAGGAGCAGGTTAAGCTGGCGCCGCTGAAGGGCCACGGCGAAGTGGCCTGGAAAGCGCCAATTCAGCAAAATGCCTTCGAAGTGCCCATCAAAGACAAGGTTGACTTGCTGCTGAGCGTGAACGCGAAAGCCATGGAGTTGGGGGCGTCGTTCGTGAATTCGGTGCTATTCCAGGTGAACGAGCAGAAGTACTTTGCCAGCACCGACGGCTCCTACATCGACCAGGACATCCACCGCATCTACCCCACGTTTGGGGTGACGGCCATCGACCGGGCTTCAGGCAAATTCCGGACGCGGCAAGCGCTGAGCGCCCCCATGGGCCTGGGCTACGAGTACCTCACGCCCAAGGCAGCCGACAAGATTGCCGGCCCTGCCGGCTCGGACGTGGTGGGATACAAAAACAGCTACGACATGCTGGAAGACGTGGCCTCGGCCACCAAGCAGGTGAAGCAGAAGCTGACCGCCAAATCGGTGACGCCGGGCAAGTACGACCTTGTGCTCGACCCTCATCACCTGGGCCTGACCATTCACGAGAGCGTAGGCCACCCCCTGGAGCTGGACCGCGTGCTGGGCTACGAAGCCAACTACGCCGGCACCAGCTTCGCCACGCTGGAATGGAAGGCCAAAAAAATCCCCTACGGCTCGAAGCTGGTCAATATCGTGGCCGATAAGCTGCAGCCGGGTTCGCTCGGCGCGGTGGGCTACGACGATGAAGGCGTGAAAACCAAGCAGTGGGACCTCATCAAGGAAGGTACGCTGGTGGACTACCAGAAGATTCGCGACCAGGCACACATGGTGGGCCAGAACGAGTCGGATGGCTGCTGCTACTCGCAGTCGTGGCAGGACGTGCAGTTCCAGCGCATGCCCAACGTGAGCCTGCAGCCCGGCAAAGCCAAGCTGAGCGTGGATGAGCTGGTGAAAAACGTGGACAAAGGCATTTACATTGCCGGCAACGGCTCGTTCTCCATTGACCAGCAGCGCTACAACTTCCAGTTTGGCGGGCAGGTATTTTACGCCATCGAGAAAGGCCAGATTACCGGCATGCTGGAAGACGTGGCCTACCAGGCCAATACCCAGGATTTCTGGAACTCCTGCTCGGCCGTGTGCGACGCCTCGGACTACCGCTTGTTTGGCGCATTCAACGACGGCAAGGGCCAGCCCTCGCAAAGCTCGGCCGTGAGCCACGGCTCGGCTACCACCCGCTTCGACGGCGTGAACGTCATCAACACGGCCCGCAAGATTTAATTTTTGAGCTGTTAGCTGTCAGCCATTAGCTGTTGGCTTCCCTTGGGGAGGTACAAATTCAGCAAAAACGCTAACAGCTAATAGCCATCAGCTAATAGCTAAGAAAACATGCCCATTCTTTCTAAAGACGACGCCCAAACCATTCTCAAAAAGGTGCTGGGCTTTAGCACGGCCGACGAGTGTGAGGTTTCCCTCAACGGCCAGATTGGCGGCAACGTCCGCTCTGCGCGCAACACGATTAGCACGGCCGGAGGCGTGGACAACGTGTCGTTGGCCGTGGAAAGCCGCTTTGGCAAGCGCAGCGGCGTGGCCACCTGCAACGAGTTCGACGATGCCACGCTGCGCCGCTGCGTGCAGCGCGCCGAGGAAATTGCCCGGCTCGCCCCCGAAAGTCCCGAATACATGCCTTTCCTGGGCGCGCAGCAATACCAGGAAAGCGGCAAAGCTTTCGCTGCCACCACGGCCGCCATCGACCCCGACTACCGCGCCCGGCAGATTGGGTCCAGCACCTCGCTCTGCGACCAGCGTAAACTAAGCTCGGCCGGCTTTCTGGAAGACTCAGCAAGCTTTTTGGCCAAACGTAATTCCAAGGGCCTGGAGGCATATCAGCAGTTCACCAACGTGGAGTTTTCGGTGACCGTGCGCACACCCGACGGCACGGGCTCCGGCTACGCCGCCGCCGATTATACCGACGCTAGTAAGTTCGACGCCGGCCGCCTCACCCGCGTGGCGGCCGACAAAGCGGCCTCGTCCATGAAAGCCCGCGCCATTGAGCCCGGCAAGTACACCGTCATTCTGGAGCCCAACGCCCTGGTTTCCAACGTTGACACCTCGCTGATGGCCGCTTTAATGGGCAGCTTCGATGCCCGAAATGCTGACGAGGGCCGCAGTTTCCTGAGCAAAAAGGGCGGGGGCAACCGCAAGGGCGAAAAACTGTTTGATGAGCGGGTGACGATTTATTCCGACCCTACGAATGCTGAAATTCCCGACCTGATGTTTTCCGGCGACGGCCGACCGCAGAAGCGCGTGACCTGGATTGAGAAAGGCGTGGTGAAAAATCTGTATTCTTCGCGCTACTGGGCGCAGAAGGCCGGCATTCCCGACCTGCCCCGCCCCGGCGGCTGGATAATGGAAGGCGGCACCCAAAGCACGGCCGACCTGATTAAGGGCACGGCCAAAGGCATTCTGGTCACACGCCTGTGGTACATCCGCCCGGTGGACCCGCAGACGCTGCTCTACACCGGCCTGACCCGCGACGGAACCTACTACATCGAGAATGGGCAGATTAAGTTTCCGGTGAAGAACTTTCGCTTCAACGAGAGCCCCATCATCATGCTCAACAACCTGGAAGCCATTGGCAAGCCGGTGCGTCTGGGCGGCAACCTGGTGCCTCCGCTCAAAATTCGGGACTTCACCTTCACGAGCTTGTCGGACGCGGTGTAGCCGTTGTTTATTACGTGTAAGAGTCCCCGAATCCGCTGGATTCGGGGACTTTTTGCGTTCTGGCAGCAGTGAGTAGGCAACCATCCGCCGGAGGACGGCATCTGGCCGCTTGTTGACCTGGTGCGGGGCGCTATATTGCGTCAGCTTTCCTCCTTTCCACGCTGCATGAAGTACCGCCTGCTCGTCACTTTCATGGGTTTGCTGCTGGCCGCCGGGCCGGCCGCCATCGCCCAGCGCCTCAGCGGCAAAGTGCTCGATGCCAGCACCGGCCAGCCCGTGCCCTACGCCAGCATCGCGGTGCTGAGCTCGGCGCAAGGCACCACCAGCAACGCCGAAGGCGAGTTTGAAATTGGTGGCGTGGCGCTGCCGGCGCGCCTGGTAGTGTCGGAGCTGGGCCACCAGCGCGATACGGTGGCGGTGGCAGCAGCGGCTACTCAGCCATTACTAATTCGCCTGCAACCGGCCTCGGTGCAACTGCCAGATGTGGTGTTGGGCACTTATACCGAAGAGCTCATCAGGCAGGCCTACCGTGAATTGAGCCGCACCCACGCCCGGAAAACGTATGGCCAGGCATTCTACCGACAAATAACGCGCCTTGATAGCAACCCCACCGAAGTGCAGGAGATGGTGTGGCACACCCAGACCAGCAACGCCCGGGTCGAAGGCTCAGCGATGGTACACGGGCGCTTCGCGAAGAAAAAGGCCCTGCTAGCCTTCAAAGATTTTTCGCTCTATACCAAGGCAGTTACCTTCTTTGATTCCGAAGACGACAGCATCAGCCATCAGGGGGTTATCGGCTTGCGCGTGGCCGAAAATTACTCCTTGAAGCTGGTGGGGCTGACCCAAAACGGCGCGCAGCAGCTGGCCGAAATCAGCTTTGTGAACAAGAACCCCAATGCCCGCACCCGGCAGGGCAGCGTCGTAATTGACGAGGCAACGCACCATATTTTGCGCTTGCGGGTCGAAACCACCGGATTAAGCACCAAGTCAAATAATCCCATGTTCAAGTTTCACAACGAAATAACGAAGATAGAATGGGTATTCCAGGCTAAGCCGGGCGGGACGGCAGCCCTGGAACACCTGGAAATCAATTACAAGGCCACGATGAGCCGGCCGCTGAAAAGCAACTTAGCAATTGAGGTCTCGTCAGTGGCCTACTTCTACGACCACCGCCCTACGCCAGCAGCAGGAGTGGCTTACACCCCTGCCAAAGGCGGCGTGGAAGACCTCACCGCCATCAAAGAAACAACTTATGACCCCGTCTTCTGGCAAAATAACGCGGTGGTAAAACGCACGCCACTGGAAGAAGAGGTCATCAAATCCTTCGAGCAAAAAGGCGCTTTCGGCACCATGCTCACCCCGTAAGCAACGGTTATTTTTTAGCGGTTAATGATTAACAGTTAGTCTTTATTATCAAAGTATTGACGAACTAGTTCCCATTAACCAGTGCTGTTACGCAGTGCCTTGGTTCAAGCGCGGCTGAGGGTGTAGCGCGGACTTTGTAGTCCGCGTCCCCACGCCAATAAAGCGAGCCAAACGGCGCGGGGACGCGGAC
>JAYSZD010000952.1:0-2736 GCA_043738185.1 Hymenobacter sp.
TGGGCCCTGCTCACCCACGAACGCGATTTCGACCCCAAGTTTCATCTTTCCCTTGTTTCTTAACACAGTTCATGCTGAGCTTGCCGAAGCATCGCTACCGCGCAACTAATCCAGTTTAGTATTGCGGTAGAAAGGCTTCGACTGCGCTCAGCATGACGCCCTTTTTACCTAAGCTGTTCACCGGCATATTTTCCTGATAATGACCCAACTCTGCTTCGCCTCTAACAACGCGCACAAGCTCGATGAAATCCGGCCGCTGCTGCCCGCCGGATTCACCTTGCTGAGCCTGGCTGACATTGGCTGCCACGAGGAGCTGCCCGAAACCCAGGACACCCTGGCCGGCAACGCCCGCCAAAAAGCCGAGTACGTGCGCCAGCACTACGGTGTGGACTGCTTCGCCGATGACACTGGCCTGGAAGTAAGCGCCCTCAACGGGGAACCGGGCGTGTACTCGGCCCGGTATGCCGGGCCCCAGCGACTGGCCACCGACAACGTGGCCAAGCTGCTGCGGGAGCTGGCCGGCGCTGCCGACCGCGCGGCCCTGTTCCGCACGGTAGTGGCCCTGGCCCGTGCCGATGGCGCGACGCACGAATTCGCGGGGGAAGTGGCCGGCCACATTACGGAGGAGGGCCGCGGCACGGGCGGCTTTGGCTACGACCCCGTTTTTGCGCCCTCGGAGGGCGATGGCCGCACGTTTGCCGAAATGAGCGGCGCTGAGAAAAACCGCATCAGCCACCGGGCGCGGGCAGTGGCGGGACTGCTGGCTTTTTTGAGTAGTGAACAGTGAGCAGTTCATGGATAAAAAAGCCAGTCCTTATCTTTGCCCGCTATGCAATCCCCTTATCTTATTGGCATCACCGGCGGCAGCGCTTCTGGCAAGACCACGTTTTTGCGTCGGCTCCTGGCAGCGTTTCCCGAGGACCAGATTTGCCTTATCTCGCAGGACAATTACTATCATCCCCGCGAAAGGCAGCTGCGCGACGATAAGGGCGTCGAGAATTTTGACCTGCCCGCCAGCATCGACGCCGCTGCCTATGCCCACGACGTGCTGCGCATCAGCCAGGGGCACGAGGTGCGGCGCAGGGAATACACCTTTAATAACGTGGCGGTAGCAGCCAAGGAGCTGGTGTTCCGGCCGGCGCCCATCGTGGTGGTAGAAGGCATTTTCGTGTTTCATTTCGAGGAAATTGCCCGCCTGCTCGACCTGAAGGTGTACATCGATGCCCAGGAACACGTGAAGCTGCACCGCCGCATCATCCGCGACCGCGACGAGCGGGGCTACGACCTGGCCGATGTACTCTACCGCTACACCCACCACGTAGCGCCCACTTACGAGCAGTTTATCGCGCCCTACAAGCACTACGCCGATATTGTGATTCCCAACAACCGCCATTTTGAGAAAGGGCTGGAGGTGCTGGTGGGCTTCCTGCAAGGCAAGGTGGTGGCCGAAAAATAGCCCGGCGGAACGGCGCGCCGCCGCACAACTTCCGGGCCGGGCCGCGTATCTTCCGTTCCATTTAATTGCTTGCGCTATGTCTGCTGCCTATCTGTTTGAGGAGTTGCCGGTGCTGCACGGGCTGTCGGAGGAAGATTTTTTTCGCCTGTGCCAGGACAACCCGCACCTGCGTCTGGAGCGGGCCGCCAACCAGGACATCATCATCATGCCCCCTGCCCACCCCGACGCCAGCGAAAGCGGCACTGAAATCTCCGGCCAGCTCTGGCAATGGAACCGCCAGCAGCGCACCGGCCATGCCTACGAGTCGTCGGCCGGGTTTCGGCTGCCCGATGGCTCGGTGCGCGCGCCCGACGTGGCGTGGCTCAGCAATGCCCGCCGGCAGGTAGCCGAGCAAGCCGCCGGCTTTCTGGCCGCGTGCCCGGAATTCGTGGTGGAAGTGCTGTCGCCCTCCGACCGCTTGGCTCCCACCCAGGCCAAGATGGAAGCCTACCTGGCTAACGGCGTACAGCTGGGCTTTTTGCTGGACGTGGCCGCCGAAACGGCCTATATCTACCGCCCCGGCCAAGCACCCGAAACGGTGCACGGCTACGAACAGGAGCTGAACGGCGAACCGGTGCTGCCGGGTTTTTCCCTGGACCTGCGGCCTCTGCGCCGCCGCTAACTGCACGCCCACCTTGTATAGCAAAGCAGAAGTAACCAAGCTCCGTCAGGCGTTCTGGACGGCCTTTGGGCAGTACATGGCGCCCGTGCCGTCGGCCGAGGGCGAAACGACCAACTGGATAAACTACAAAACCGGCGTCAAGCACCTGTATTTTCGGATGCAGGCCGATAACCGCCGCGCCACCATCGCCATCGAGCTCAGCCACCCCGACGCGGGCATTCGGGAGCTATTCTGGGAGCAACTGCTGGAGCTGCGCGGCCTACTGCACGAAGCGCTGGGCGAAGAATGGACCTGGGAGCCCAATGCGACGGACGCGCACGGCGTGCCCTTTAGCCACGTTTACAAGGCGCTGAGCCCGGTCACTTTGTTCAACCGGGACGACTGGCCGGCGCTGATTTCGTTTTTCAAACCCCGCCTCATCGCGCTGGATGCCTTTTGGAGCGATGCGCAGTATTCGTTTGAGGCGTTGAAGTAGGCTGGCGCCCCGCCTTACGAAAAGCGCCGACCCTACCAGGGCCGGCGCTTTTTTCACGAGGCACATCCCCTGATTCACGGCCCGAGCTGCCGTACCGGCCTTAGCCCACGCTGCCCACGCGGCGGGCACGCTGGTAGGCGCTGA
>JAYSZD010000953.1:0-1103 GCA_043738185.1 Hymenobacter sp.
CTGGCGTCGGGCTTGGTGGCGTAGTAGGCCAGCATCTGCTCCGAGCGGCGCGTCATGGTGTCGAGAATGTCGTCGGCTTTCTTCTTCTCGCCGCCGGCCACCAGGGCGGGCACCAGCTGGGGCGAGTAGTAGTCGTAGGGAATGGCCTTGTCGGGCATCAGCTCCAGGGCTTTGTTGGCCACTTCCTTCGCTTTGGCCACGTTGCCATCGGCGAGGTAGGCATTGGCCAGGCGGGCAAATTTGTCGCGGTAGTTGGCCGGGAAGCGCAGATTGTTTTCGTCGTAGAAAATGTTTGGGTCCTGCAGGCCGCGGTAGCTAAAATCCTTCAGCAGGCGCTGGTAGGTGATGTCTTTTTCCACGTAGCCTTCCTCGCCGCTGCGGGGGTCGTAGTTCGGGTCCTTCAGCGGCAGCAGGCGGTAGGCCATGCCTTCGAGCTGGAAGTAGGGCTGCAGGTTCATGTAGTCGCTCGGGTTCACGGTGCTGCTGAAGTAGATGGGCCGCTCCCAGTTGTTGGTGGCAATCATGTCGAGAATCACCAGGTTTTTCTTCTCGATGGCGCGCTTGCCCATGCTCCATTCCAGACGCGACACGAGCTGTTTCTCCCGCCCTTTGGGGATGATACCGAGCTTCTGCACCGCAGCCGTATCCACGGGCAGGTAGAAATTGGGCGTGGGGAACGACATCATGCCGGGGCCGTTTTCCTGGTACTGCACCTGCAGCAGCGGGTTGTTGTCGGCCACCAGCTGAATGAATTCCTTCAAATTCACGCTGGGCACCGCCGGATTGGCCGCGAAGGGCAGGTAGTCGTTGGTGCCCTGGGCGTAGCGGTCAGCGCCCATGCTGATGGGGAACGGCGCCGATTTGTAGGAGCGGCGCTTCATCTGGGCAATGTACCAGTCGGTGTTCAGGTAGCTGAGCACGGCCACGCGCACGTCGGTGCGCACGCCTTCCACTTCCTGGGCGTACCAGAGCGGGAAAGTGTCGTTGTCGCCATTGGTGAACAGAATGGCGTTCGGCTGGCAGCTGTTGAGCAGGTTTTTGGCCGAGTCCACCGAGTTGTAGCGGTCCGAGCGGTTGTGGTCGTCCCAGCCCTGCGCCACCAT
>JAYSZD010000954.1:0-6878 GCA_043738185.1 Hymenobacter sp.
GAAGCGCAAGGCTCTGAAAGCTGCCGGCGACTACGAAGGTCTCGACAAGCTGCCCAAAAACGCTTCGCCCGTGCGCCTGCACAACCGCGACATGATTGATGGCCGCCCCCGCGGCTACATGCGCAAGTTTGGCATCAGCCGCGTGCGTTTCCGCGAAATGGCACTGGCCGGGAAAATTCCCGGTGTGACCAAGTCGAGCTGGTAGTATCCGGTTTTCGCAGTAGAATTTTGATTCCCAAGCTGAGGTTTTGATGCCTCAGCTTGGGAATTTTTATTTATAACCTTTTGCTTGAAACATGGAACGCCAAAACTTTGCATCAGCTGAAATTCTCTTCGCTTTTTGCTTAACAACAAGTCGGGTGATGACTAATGATATTGAGGATTTATCAGGCGGCAATGTTATTGAATCACTCATCTTCACCTCGTCGGTAGTGCTAAAAAAGATTGAGTTGCTGCGTCCTGATATATATTTTAGCATGAGCGAACATATGCTAATCCTGATTCAAGCTCATGCGGTGCGATTCAAATTAAATTTTGGAAGTACAGTCAGCTTTGATGATTTTATACAAAGAAGACTGAAATGGTACTGGCGAGAATATATAGCATTAAAACTCGATGATGACTTGTCTTATCCATCTGTTGCAGCTTATAGTATTTACATTGAGCCTTATGTAGAAGACAGAATTTGCAGTAGCCCTAGTGTCGTTTCCTTGTTAAAAAGCAGGATGTCTATGCTTGATATTTTGATAGAAAAAAGCTTTTATAAATTTAATACTTATTTATAATATTTCAACCCGTACTACTGAAAGCCTTTGCGGTTAGTTGAGTGGGAGTGGCAACCGATAGAATATGTTCGATTATGAGTGAACCACGGAGATAGGCCACTCTAACCAACGTGATTTTGTTCCATTACATCAAAGCAGCATCTACCGAGCCTGCCGCCCCTTCAAGTTTCATCAGATGCGCGCCGGGCGGGCGGGGGAGCAGAAATCATTGGTAGCTGGCTGACGTGTAGTTTTGGCTACAAATCCAAAGACTGAAAATGCAAGGCATCGCCTCCTATACGACTACCAACGCAGATGATGATTCGAGGAAGCGAAAGTTCTTCTTTGAGAGTACCGGCAATGCCAGCATCATCAAAGTGGTCGAGTACACGGCCATCCAGCAGGCGGGGAGGCGTGTGATTTACAATCTGGGATTTGGTGACTATGACGAGGCAACGGGTCGGGTAACCGACTCGGCGAACAGTAACAACGGCGACATGATGCGCGTGTTCAGCACGGTGCTCAGTACCGTACCGCTGTTTTTCGTGGGCAATCCGTACGATGTTATCGTGGTGCAGGGGAGTGACAGCGACGAAGCCGCCGCCGCTGCTTGCTGGGCTACGTGCCGGAAGAAATGCGTGGGCCGCTGCAAAAACATCGACCGTCGCATCAAGACCTACCGCTATTTTGTTGACAAGAACTTCGCGGCGCTGACCCGCGAATATGTTATCTTTGGTAGCTATCCGACGACATTGAAGACTTCGTGCAGTATGTGGTCGGGGAGGATTACACGGCCATTTTGGTTTACAAGAAGAACTGACCCTGACTTGCCATGAACACGAACAAACACAAAGCCCAAACGAGCGAAGCATTGCCCATGTCGGCTGCTACGAAACAACGGCTGGCCGCAGTAGCCAAGCGGTTGGAGGGGCAAGAACTGTTTCCTGAAAAAGTAGCGCGAGCTAAGCAAGCATTCAAAGGCTTGAAGGCATTGCCGCTCTAATCTTACCAGAGCGCTGATTTCAATAAAAGGAGAGGGCTAACCCATGATTGGGGTTAGCCCTCTTTGTTGTCCAACATAGTACCTGCTGAGCCTGCCGCCCCTCCAAGTTTCTTCAGATGCGCGCCGGGCGTGGGGGCGGGTTGAGCCAACCCACAAGACAAGGTGGATATTGGGGTTACTGCCTCACCGAGTAAGCAAAACGCACCGATGACCATTGAAACCGAACGCGAAGACGACGGCCGCTGGCTGGCCGAAGTACTGGAAATAAGCGGGGCTTTGGCTTATGGCGCAACGCGGGGAGTTGCCATTGCCCATGCTCAGGCGCTGGCTTTGCGCGTGATAGCCGAACGGCTGGAAAACGGCGAAGAAGTGCCAGATTTGGCGGGCGTGTTTTCGGTGGCGGCATGAGCCAGTTTGGGGCGGCGAAGGCGCGGCTGGTGTTGGCTGCGTTGCTCCGCATCGGCTGGGTGCAGAAACGGCAATTGGGTTCGCACCGCACGCGGGAATGGGCGGGGTGGGAAGACTGCACGTTTGCGTTTCACGACAGCGAGGAAGTCGGGCCGGTGATGCTCAAACGGGTGGCGAAGAAGACAGGACTAACGTCCGAGGACTTGTAACTCCAAAACCTCTTGCCACTTCGGGTTTGTTCAGATGCCCGTCAATCATCCAACGGAGCACTTGGGAAAAAGCAAGGTGCCCATAGGACTTCCTACGGGCACCAATAAAAAAATGTAAGCCTCCGTAGGAACCCCTACGGGCACCAATAGAAAAATGGGGAGCCCCGTAGGACGTCCTACGGGCACCCGCAAAAAAACCTAGGCCTCCGTAGCATTCGCGCCGGGAGCGGTGGCATCGGCTTCGGGCTGGCGCTGGGAGCGGGGCAGTACTGAGAAGTCGAAATAGGCGGCGACGCGCTCCGGGGTGCGGTAGTTGCGGGCCAGCAGGGCGGTGTAGGCCCCGAATAGCTCCACCAGCAAATCCGTTTCATCGGCATCGAGGTCGGAGCTGGCCGACTTCACCTGTTGCTTGCGGGCATCCTGGGCCTGCCGGGCCAGCGTGAATTGCTCGGCCAGGGGCTGGGCCGCGGTGAGCAGGGCTGCCCCGCCGGGCACGTTGGCCTTGTGCTCCGTCAGCGTGGCCACAAACCGGGCGAAGGCCGTGCCCATGCCCTTGCGCGAGGCCGACGAAAACTCGCTGCGCCCGGCCGGAAAGAATTGCTTGAACAGGGCGGGGTTGTCTTCCTCCAGCGCGGCAAAATTCTTCTTGTAAGCCCGCTTCATAAACTGTTTGATGAGGTTAAAGGCGGTATCGGCCGTCAGGGTTTGGGAGCCGCGCCCGGCACTGGCCCCGGCCGAGGTGGTGAGGTTGGCGTCGAAGCCGTCGTAAAGCGGCCGGAGTAGGGCGAGTTGGGGCTGCCACTGCGCACCGTCCTGTTCCAGCGCCTGAATGGTGTAGCCGGCAATGGCCTTCAGGTTCTGCCGCGACACCACGAGGTAGAGCAGCCAGTTGCGGAATTTGGTGCTGAAAAGCTTGTGGGCGGATTTGGCCATGATAGGGGGAGGGATAGGGGAGGGCGCACGGTTGCCACCCGTTGCCAAGGTAGCAGAAAAAGCAGCACTGTAACGGGGCAGACTGCCTGCGCCTGCCGTCGTCTGCGGCGCTGTTGCGGCCAGCCCCCCGGTTGGGTGCTGTTGTCCTGTGCTTGTGGCAGCTCCCATCTTGCACCGCTGGAAAACAATTTGTTAAGCTCGGGCTTGATGTGTAAACTCGGCATTCACCGATTTATATATTTTAAACCAGTGCCCAGCGCATGCCCAAAATCATTTCTCCTCAGGTAGAGTACGCCAGCCTGCTGGCCCAAGTGAAGCAGGTGACCCCGGAAATCTTCACTGCGGAAGGCGGTTTCCACAACCTGATGGAAGGGCGCTGGCAGGAGCCCGGCCAGCCCCGCGCCTTTCGCTCGCCCATCGACGGCACCGTGCTGGGCAGCTTGCCCATGCTGCGCCACGACGCGGCCATTCGCGCCGTGGTGGCCGCCAAAAACGAAGCCGCCGGTTGGGCTGCCATCGGCCCCGATGAGCGTCGCGCCAAGGTGCAGGACGCGCTCGACCTGCTCCGGCCGCAAGTCGAACTCATTGGCAAGCTGCTGATGTGGGAAATCGGGAAGACCTACAAGCTGGGCTTTACCGACATCGACCGGGCCGTGGAGGGCGCACAGTGGTACGTCGACAACATCGATTCAATGCTGGGCAGCCGCACCCCCCTGGGTCTGGTCTCCAACATCGCCTCCTGGAATTATCCCATGTCGGTGCTGCTCCATGCCGTATTGGTACAGGCGCTGTGCGGCAATTCCGTCATCGCCAAAACGCCCACCGACGGGGGCTTTATCTCCCTAAGCCTGGCGTTTGCCCTGGTGCGCCGGGCCGGCCTGCCCGTGACGCTGGTGAGCGGCGCCGGGGGCGAGCTGAGCGACGCGCTGGTAAAGCACGCCGCCATCGACTGCCTCAGCTTCGTGGGTGGTCGCAAAAATGCTCGCAACATCGCCGACGCGCTATCCACCACCGACAAGCGCTACATGCTTGAGATGGAGGGCGTCAACACCTATGGCATCTGGGACTACAGCGACTGGAACGCCTTGGCCGACCAGCTCAAAAAAGGCTACGACTACGGCAAGCAGCGCTGCACCGCTTACGTGCGCTTCGTGGTCGAGCGCCGGCTGTTCCCCCAGTTTCTGGAAACATACTCCGAAGCCGTGCGCAACCTAAAAGTGGGCAACCCCACCCTGGTTGACCATGCCGATGACAAACTGCCGGACCTCGCCTTTGGTCCCGTCATCAACGCGGCTCAGGCCCAGGACCTCGACCGCCTCTATGCCGACGCCCTCAAAACCGGCGCCACACCCATTTACGAAGGCAAATTTGACGACAGCCTCTTTCTGCCCGGCCAGGACCGGTCGGCGTACGCCATGCCCCGCGCGTTGGTGAACCTGCCCCGGCAAAGCGAGCTGTACTTCAAGGAACCCTTTGGTCCCATCGATAGCATCGTGCTGGTCGACCGTATGGAGGAACTGGTAGGAGAGATGAACATCTCGAACGGTGCCCTGGTAGCCGCCATTGCCTCCGACGACGAGGAACTGGCCCGCCGCACGGCCCGCGAAATTCGTTCTTTCAAAGTGGGCATCAATAAGCTGCGCTCGCGCGGCGACCGCGAGGAAGTATTCGGCGGATTGGGCGAATCCTGGAAAGGAGCCTTCGTAGGGGGCAAGCTCCTGGTAGAAGCCGTTACCCAAGGCGCCACGCCCGTGCTCGGTAACTACCCCGATGCTACGCTGCTGCCGGATAAAGTTTAGTCGCAGGTGCAGCAGCACATGGTAGCTGCATTCCAAGGGAAATTACCAATAAACCTGTTGCGTTGAACCCCGGCTGCGCGTGTGACCGGGGTTCTTCTTTTTGGGAATAAGCATCCAATCAGCTGCTGACGGCAGTGCGCTGCAAATTGCTGCGATAAGGAAACTTGCACACGCTGCTTGCAAAAGCCCTGAAACCCTGCTACCTTTGCACTCCCAAAACCTGAGGCTTGCCTCGAAAACCATTTGGCAGGTTGCCAAAAGAAACCATTGGCCGTGCCGTCGCCGGACGTGCCAAGTAGTCTTAACCGAAATTTCGTTGGTCCCGTTGGGCACCCGGCGAAATTTTCTTATCTTTGCGCTCCGAAAAAAGCGGACGTATTTACTAAATAATGAACACTGACCCCATTGCCGACTACCTGACCCGGGTACGCAACGCCATGAAGGCGAATCACCGGGTGGTAGAAATCCCGGCCAGCAACATCAAAAAGGAAATCACGAAGGTGCTCTACCACAAAGGGTACATTCAGTCGTACCGGTTTGATGATTCTTCGGTTCAGGGCATCATCAAGATTGCCTTGAAGTACAACCCGACCACGAAGGCACCCGCCATTACCAAGCTGCAGCGCGTTTCGACGCCTGGCTTGCGTCAGTACGTGGCCGCCGACAATCTGCCCCGTGTACTCAGCGGTTTGGGCGTCGCCATCATTTCGACCTCCAAGGGCGTAATGACGGAGAAAGAGTGCAAAACCGAGAACGTGGGCGGCGAAGTGCTGTGCTACGTGTACTAATCCGGAACCGCTTTAGCAAATTCAATTATGTCACGTATTGGTAAACTGCCGATTTCTGTCCCTGCTGGGGTTGATATTTCGGTCGACAAAGACAACGCGGTGACGGTGAAAGGCCCTAAGGGCTCGCTCACTACGCAAGTAGACCGCGACATCGCCGTTGCCATCGAAGATGGTTCCCTCCTGGTGACCCGTCCCACGGAGCAAAAGCGCCACAAGGCCATGCACGGCCTGTACCGCTCGCTCATCAACAACATGGTGCTCGGTGTGAGCAATGGTTTCGAAAAGAAGCTGGAGCTGGTTGGTGTAGGCTATAAAGCCTCCCTTTCTGGTTCTACGCTGGAGTTGGCTTTGGGCTACTCGCACAATATTTTCATCGCCCTGCCAAAAGAGGTAACTGCTACGGCTGTTACCGACAAAGGCAAAAACCCGATTGTCACGCTTAACAGCATCGACAATCAGCTATTGGGTCAGGTAGCTGCTAAAATTCGTTCGTTGCGTAAAGTGGAGCCCTACAAAGGCAAAGGTGTGCGTTTCGTGGGCGAAATCATCCGTCGCAAAGCTGGTAAAACGGCCTCTAAATAAGTTCGCATCATGGCATTTGATAAGGCACAACGCCGCAAGCGGATTCAGCGCATCATCCGTTCCAAGGTGGCTGGCACGTCCGAGCGGCCGCGGCTCTCGGTGTTCCGTAGCAACACGGGCATCTACGCTCAGATTATCGACGACACCACCGGCCGCACGCTGGCGGCTGCTACGTCGAAAAAAGTAACCGCCGAGGGCGGCAACGGTGTGGCCTTGGCTGCTGCCGTAGGACGGCAAGTTGCCGCCGTAGCTCTGGAAAAAGGCATTACCAAAGTGGTGTTCGACCGCTCGGGTTACCTCTACCACGGTCGCGTAAAATCATTGGCTGAAGGTGCTCGCGAAGGCGGCCTCAATTTCTAAACTATCATGGCGCAAGAACGCGACAACAATCG
>JAYSZD010000955.1:0-1101 GCA_043738185.1 Hymenobacter sp.
TGGCGATAAGATTGTGGTAGCCATCAAGTCGGCTATCCCTTCGGGCAACGCTAAGAAAGGCACCGTGAGCAAGGCCGTAGTAGTACGTGTGAAGAAAGAAGTACGCCGTAAGGACGGTTCGTACATCCGTTTCGACGACAACGCTGCGGTGTTGCTCAACAACAACGACGAGCCCCGCGGCACGCGCATCTTCGGCCCAGTGGCCCGTGAGCTGCGTGAGCGTCAGTTCATGAAAATCGTATCCCTAGCACCCGAAGTACTCTAAATCATGGCTATCAGAAAAGCAGACCCCGTGCAGCTGCACGTAAAGTCGGGCGATACCGTGAAGGTGATTGCTGGCGACGAAAAGGGCAAAACCGGCAAAATCGTGTCGGTAAACCGGGTAACCCAGCGCGTAACCGTTGAGGGGTTGAACCTGGTGACGAAACACAACAAGCCGAGCGCCAAATCGCCTCAGGGCGGCATCACCAAGATGGAGGCGCCCATGCACGTAAGCAACGTGCAGGCTATCAACCCCACCACCGGTGAGCGGGTGCGCAAAGGCGCCGCAGCGGCTGCAGCTCCGGCTGCGCCTGCTAAGGCCAAGCGTGCCACTGCCAAAACGGCTTAAGCAGCCCCCCGCATCATGGCCCGTCTCAAAGACATTTATAAAAAAGACATCGTACCCGCGCTCCAGGAGAAATTCCAGTTCAAGAGCATAATGCAGGTACCGAAAGTCACCAAAATCTGCATTAACCGCGGCATTGGCGCGGCGGTAGCCGATAAGAAATTGGTCGATAACGGCGTGGAAGAGCTGACGGTTATTACCGGCCAGAAAGCCATTGCTACTATTGCCAAGAAATCGGTATCTAACTTTAAGCTCCGTGAAGGCATGCCTATCGGTGCGAAAGTGACGTTGCGCGGCGAGAAAATGTACGAGTTCATGGACCGTCTGCTGACGGTGGCCCTGCCCCGCGTACGTGACTTCAAAGGCATCAACGACAAAGGTTTTGATGGTCGTGGTAACTACACGCTCGGCGTGAAGGAGCAAATCATCTTCCCCGAAATCTCGATTGACAAAATCAAAAGCATCTCGGGTATGGACATCACGTTTGTGACTTC
>JAYSZD010000956.1:0-6877 GCA_043738185.1 Hymenobacter sp.
GCCAGCTCTGCCAATTTTCCTTGCAAACGACTAAACCCCCGCGGAATGGCATGCTTATACTCAAACCAGAAATCGAAGATGTCGCCCAGCAAATAAATAGCCGCCGCATCCTTCGATACTTCATCGAGCCAGCGCACGATGCGCCGCTCCCGTGCCAGCGACGAAGCCGCGTCGGGCGCGCCGAGGTGAAAATCGGAGGCGAAATACACCCGGCGGCCGGGCTCCAGGGCCAGGTCGGGCAACGTGCGGACGGGCGTCATACGGGCAGGTTTTCGGCGTCGTCTTCCAGCAGAAAAAGTGCCAGCCGGCGGGGGCCATGCGCCCCCAGCACCAGGGTTTTTTCAATGTCGGCGGTGCGGCTCGGGCCGCTGGTGAGCGAAATCATGGACGGCATCCGGGTGCCGAACCGGGCCTGCACCACGGCCAGGGCCTCCCCTATTTCGGCCACTACCTGGCTCGGGCGGGCCAGCACCAGGTGTTGGTCGGGGTAGATGCTGAGGCGGCGCCCGCTGGCCGTGGCCGCCGACACCAGCACGCTCCCCGTGCGCGCCACCAGCGCTTCGCAGGAGGTCAGACTCAAATCCGCCCGTTCAATAAAATCGGTTTCATCGGCCCGGAACGCGATGCCCGCCGCTTGCAGCAGCGCCTGTAGGCCGGGCTCCCACACGTAGGGCACGCCCACCTGCTGGCGCTCCTGAAAGCCGGCCAACTGCAGCGCCAGCTGCGCCAGCGACTCGCAATAATAAAACTCGCCGCCCACGCGCTGGAAGCTCTCCGCGAAAGCCACCACCGCGTCGCTGTTGTTCAGCGGCGGATGCACGGGTGCGGTAAAATCGGGCCGGGGCGGCAGCGGCGCAGGCTGCGCCAGGCTTTGGCGAATGCGGGCAAGCACGGCGGCGCGGGCGGTTGAGGACATGAATTAAAAAAGGCCGGTTTGAGGCTTCAAAGGTAACCGGCCGGCCTGTAGTGCAGCCATTGGCACAGCCAGGCCACAAAAAAAGCCAATCCTTTCGGACTGGCTTTTTTAGCAATTGCTCTAACTCACACTACACACCAGCCACCGCGTTACCGCTGGGAGCTGAGGTTTCGTTGTTGCGGTCGTTGTCGAGGCCGGGCAGATTTAGCTCGGGCAAGTCGCTGATGACGCCGGCGGCGGCCTGTTCGCCGCGTACTTCGCTGGCGGTTTCGCTGCGGTCGGTACCGGCCATGTGGGCCTGGTAATTGGTCTGGCTGTCGAAGGGGCGCGGGCCCACTAGGCGGGTCAGGTCTTCCTGTTGGAGCACTTCCTTTTCGAGCAATTCCTTGGCCACCACTTCCAACTCGTGACGACGCTCGGTGAGCAGCTCCTTGGTGCGGGTATAGGCACTTTCGATGATGGTGCGCACTTCCTCGTCAATCATCTGCGACGTGGCTTCGGAATAAGGCTTCGAGAAACCGTACTCGCTCTGCCCTTTCGAGTCGTAGAACGACACGTTGCCGAGCTTGGCGTTCATGCCGTACATCGTCACGATGGAATAAGCCATTTTGGTGATGCGCTCCAAGTCGCTCAAGGCGCCGGTGGATATTTTACCGAACACCAATTCCTCGGCGGCCCGGCCACCCAGGGCCATGCACATCTCGTCAATCAGCTGCTCAGTGTTGTACAGGAACTGCTCTTTGGGCAGGTACTGCGCGTAGCCAAGAGCCGCGACGCCACGGGGCACGATGCTCACCTTAACCAGGGGGTCGACGTGCTCCAGGAACCAGCCCGCGATGGCGTGGCCGGCTTCATGGTAGGCCACAATACGCTTCTCACCGGGCGAAATAATTTTGTTCTTCTTCTCCAAACCGCCGATTACGCGGTCAATGGCATCGGTGAAGTCCTGGTCGGTGATAAACTTCTTGTCGCGACGGGCAGCAATCAGCGCGGCCTCGTTGCAGACGTTGGCAATCTCGGCGCCCGCAAAGCCCGGCGTCTGGGCCGACAAGCGGCGGGCGTCCACGTCGGGGCCCAAAGTGAGGGGCTTGAGGTGCACCTGGAAAATCTCGGTGCGGCCGTTGATATCCGGCTTGTCGATGCTGATTTGACGGTCGAAACGGCCGGGACGCAGGAGGGCCGAATCCAGGGTGTCGGGGCGGTTGGTGGCGGCCAGGATGATGACGCCGGAATCGGTGCCGAAGCCGTCCATTTCCACCAGCAGCGAGTTTAGGGTGTTTTCGCGCTCGTCGTTACCGCCGGGGGCGCTGCCTTTGCTGCGGCTGCGGCCCACGGCGTCAATCTCATCAATGAAGATGATACAAGGGGCTTTGGCCTTGGCCTGCTTAAACAAATCGCGCACGCGAGCGGCGCCCACACCCACGAACATCTCCACGAAGTCGGAACCCGAGAGCGAGAAGAACGGCACGTCGGCTTCGCCGGCTACCGCTTTGGCCAGCAGGGTTTTGCCGGTACCGGGAGGGCCTACCAGCAGCGCGCCTTTCGGAATCTTGCCGCCGAGAATGGTGAACTTGCTGGGGTTTTTGAGGAACTCCACAATCTCCTGCACTTCAACTTTGGCTTCTTCGAGGCCGGCTACATCTTTGAAGGTGATTTTCACCTTGTCGCCGCCCTCAAACAGCGCGGCCTTGCTCTTGCCGATGCTGAAAATCTGCCCGCCGGGCCCGTTGGCGCTGCCCATGCGGCGCATCAGGAACCAGAAGCCCACAATCATCAGAATGATGAGGCCGTAGCCGCCAATAAAATCCATGGCGCTCTGCCGGGAATCAATATTGAGGGGCAGCTGCTGAGACACTGGCAACGGCTTTTGAATGCGGTCCAGGTCCTCCTTGAAGAGCTTGGCGTCCACCACCGGGAAGTAGAATTGGGCGCCCGCGTTGGCCATGCCAATGGGACTGCGACGCGCAAGCTCCTGCTTGTATTCGGCCTTGCGGAGGGCTTCAGGGGTCAGGTTAACCTCCACCATCTTTTCGTTGATGAGGGTAATTTCCTTGACGTCGCCAGTAGCCAGCATCTGCTCGAAGCGCTGCTGGTTGATTTTGGTAGGCGAGCCGGAGTTGTTCACCCACATCACTCCCACCAAAAACAACAGCAGGCCACCCAGCACCCAGAGCTGCATGCCGGGCCGCGGATTGGGGGCGGGCAGCAGGGGCTTCTTCTTTTTAGTGTTATTAGGATTTTTATCCGACATGAAAATAGCTAGTTAAATCAGGTATAACCACGAGCAAAACACCGGGCCGAAAACAAATGTTCGGTTCCGGCAAGACGTATTCCCAGCGTATATATTTTATCCGGTCGGCCCGTTTTTACGCCGGCTCGGCTTCGATGTAGCTGATGTCGGCGTCGCCCCATAGCTCCTCGAGGGCGTAGAACTTGCGGCGGTCGCGCAGGAAAACGTGCACTACTACGTCCACGTAGTCCAGCAGCACCCACTCGCGGTTGGTGCGGCCTTCGGTTTGCCAGGGGCTTTCGCCGGTTACCTTCTCTACTTCCTCTTCTACCGAGCGGGCCACGGCCTCCAATTGCGTATCTGAATTGGCCGAGCAGATGATAAAATAATCCGCCACCGCATTTTTGAGTTCCTTCAAATTCAGCACCACGATGTCGGATGCTTTCTTATCCTGCATGCCGCGTACGACCAAATCTGCCAATGTGTCTGAATCCTGACGGACCAACGTGCTTTTCATATTCTGTTATTAGGGTTGAGCTTTGCAGCCGAAAGTCTACGAAGTTAACGAAACGCGAAAGAAGGCCGTGGTTCTCACCCCTGAAACCTTATTCACGGGCCAGCAATTGCTATGGTTGCCGGCCTGTACCTCCACCAATACGGAGGCACAAACTTTGATTGTCCAAAACCGGGCCAGCGACGGCTGCACCGTAATTACGGACTTTCAGACCGCTGGCCGGGGCCAGCGCGGCAACCACTGGGAGGCCGCGCCCGCCGAAAATCTCATGCTTTCGGTAGTGTGGCAGCCCACGTTTCTGGCCGCCGCCCAGCAGTTCCGACTCAGCCAGGCCGTGGCGCTGGGCGTGCACGACTGGGCCGCCACCCTACTGGGTCCCGACCCCAAGCTGAAGCTGAAATGGCCCAACGATTTGTATTACGGCGACCAAAAGCTGGGTGGTGTGCTGATTGAAAACAGCCTGAGCGGCCCAAAGATTCAACACAGCATCATTGGCATCGGCCTGAATGTCAATCAACAAGCTTTTTCAACAGCCACGGCTACTTCCATCGGCCAGCTCACGGGCCGCGCCTATGCCCGCGAAGCGCTGGCGACGCGCCTGCTAGAATGCCTGGAGCGGCGCTACCTGCAACTGCGAGCCGGGCAGGTGGGCCGGCTGCGGCAGGAGTACCTACAGGCGCTGTATCGCTACCAAAAAAATCACTGGTTCGTGGTGGATGGCAAGCGGGTGCAGGGCCAGATTGTGGGGGTAGAGGACGATGGCCGGCTGGCCGTAGCCATTGGTGACACGCTCCGGCGGTTTGGCATGCAGGAAATCCGCCACGGGTAGCAACTTTTTCGGCCACTTTGGCATCAGCAGTTACAAAGCCCAAACTTTATTGACTTTCCGCCGCGCCCAAGCAGTTGAACTCGGGGCGGAAGTGTTTTTATGGCCCGCGAACAACCTTTTGCGGTTTCGTTGGTCTATCAATCCGAAGGCGCACGCACTACATTGGTGATGGCCAACACGCTAGCTAATCCGGCACGGTGCTTGATTTCGACTGCTTTACAGCCATCAACGCTTTTTCAATTTCGCTACTTTTCTGCATTTCCCATGAAACTCTTTACTCGCTGCGCTTTTTTACTCATGGTGCTAACCATGCCACTGGCGCCCGTATTCGCTAAAATCGTGGACGTCACCATTGGCAATAATTTTTATTCCCCCATCAAAGTGACCATTGACCCCGGCGACCAAGTGAACTTCGTGCTACAGGCGGGCTTTCACCCCACCGTTTCGGATAGTCCCACCCCGGTCTGGCAAACGTTCACGCTGAGTGCTTCGAATCCACGGATTCTTTTGCCCGCTTTCAATACGCCCGGCATTTACCCCTACCACTGCGATGCCCACGGCTCGCCGGGCGGCGGTCAAAACGGCATCATCGAAGTCCGGACGGGCACGGTCACTGCCACCGTTAATCCGGCCCTGGCCGCTGCTCTCAACGTGTACCCCAACCCCAGCCGCGGCCAGATTACCGTGCAGCTGACTCAAAAGTCGGGCGTCGACTATAAGCTGCGCCTGAGCAACATCATCGGGCAGCAGTTGCGCATCATCGCCTTGAAGCCGGAGCTGACTAGTGCCGGCCTGCCGATAGATTTGAGCGACCTGCGCGCCGGCATGTACTTCTACAGCCTTTTGGCCGATGGCAAAGTGGTAGCTACGAAGCGCCTCGTGTTGCAGAACTGACCCATTTTTTCTGATTTGAGAACCAAAAAGCAGCTTCCAGCTGCTTTTTGTGTTTGTGGGCTATACCCGGCTGGGCATTTTTGCCGCAGGAGCGGCGCCGCGAATAGCTCTCTGGGGCGAGGATGGAAAGTTAGCCGCCGTAACTGCGTCCGGAACTTGATGCAACTGCAACGTTGCAATGCCTACTTTTGACTTTTAACCGGTTCCGTAACTTTCATTTCCCGACCCTCTGCCTGCTGCGTTGGCCGTTGGGGCCTGCGCTCTTTCCGATTCTATGCGTTCCTTCAAAAGCCTGAATAACCTCGTCGGCTGGCTCGTTTTCGCCATTGCTGCCGTCACTTACCTGCTCACCCTGGAGCCCACCGCTTCGTTCTGGGACTGCGGCGAGTTCATTGCCTGCTCCTACAAGCTGCTGGTGCCCCACCCGCCGGGCGCGCCCACTTTCCTGCTGTTGGGCCGGCTGATGTCGCTGTTCGCGTTTGGGGACGTGACCAAGGTGGCCGTGCTCATCAACGCGCTGTCGGGCCTGAGCAGCGCGTTCACGGTGCTGTTTCTGTTCTGGATTATTACCCGCATGGCCCGCAAGCTGGTGCTGCGGCACGAGGCTGCGGCCAACGCCGTAGCCGCCGAGGCCCTGGAGCCCACAAGCGCACAATCCCTGCTCATTCTGAGTGCGGGCGCGGTGGGCGCGCTGGCCTTTGCCTTTTCCGACTCGTTCTGGTTCAACGCCGTGGAGGGCGAGGTGTACGCCATGTCGGCGCTGTGCACGGCGGCCGTGGTGTGGATAATGCTGAAATGGGAAGCCCGCGCCCACGAACCCGACTCCGACAAGTGGCTCATCCTCATTGCGTACGTCATCGGCCTGAGCATCGGCGTGCACTTGCTGAACTTGCTCACGCTGCCCGCGCTGGGCTTCATCTACTACTACCGCCGCACGGCCAACCCCAGCACCAAGGGCGCCATCATCGTGATGGTGGTGAGCATGATTATCGTGGGTTCCATCATGGTGGGCATCATTCCGGGCCTGCCCACGCTGGCCGGCAACTTCGAGGTGTTCTTCGTGAATACCGTCGGTCTGCCTTTCAACTCCGGTCTGATAATCTTCCTGGCGCTTTTTATCGGTCTGATTTATGTTGGGTTCCGGCAGTCGTTTCAGCGCCGCAGCCAGCTGCTGAACACGGCCATGCTGTGCTTCGTGTTCATCCTGATTGGGTATTCGAGCTACCTGATTGTGCCGATTCGCAGCTCGTTCAAGCCCACCATCAACGAAAATGCTCCCGAGGACGTGCTTTCCTTCGTGAGCTACCTCAAGCGCGAGCAGTACGGCTCGCGGCCCCTGCTCTACGGCCCGCACCTGTTCTCGCAGCCCGACCATTACGAAGAAGGCGCTCCGCGTTACGCCCGCGACCCCAAAAGCGGTACGTATCGGGAAATCCTGCCCCGCCAGCAGGAAGCCGGCTACCCCGACGGCGACAAGATGCTGCTGCCGCGCCT
>JAYSZD010000957.1:0-2728 GCA_043738185.1 Hymenobacter sp.
GCAGGATGAACCCGTAGGCCCTCCTTGAAGGAGCCAAAGGTAAAAACTTTTGCCGCAATGCTTGCTTTTTAACACAGTATCTGGCAAGCTCCGCAATAATGACGATACTTTAAGATTCTAGTACTCCATTTGAAGCGAATAATCCGGCCGGGGGTGGGGCTAAGCCGTCTGGGGCTGGCTTGGTGCTGAAATGGGCGCGACGGTTTTTCCGGGCAGGGCACTCGGTAGTGCCCGCTTTAGCGCTGGTAGGCGCCGCTGGCTGGCTGGTAGCGGCAACTACCCAACTGGTAGCTCTGCTCCGAAGCTTGGTAATGCCAGCCAGCGCAACGGTAGCCTCAACTCGGCCGCTGGTAGGCTCCGCAAGTAGGCTGGTAAGCTCAGAAACATAAATTTCTGATACATTCATTGCACTTTTTACTGTTACGAGCGTGTTTCCTGCCTTACTTTTTCTCGTCCACGAAGTTCTGGAAGGCGTAGGCGATGCCGATGTTGAGGCCCTGGGAGTATTGAATGCCGGCATCCTGGTCGAAATCGTAGAGGGCGATGCCGTTGAGGGCCACGTTCACGTATTTGCCCACTTTAGCGGTGAGGCCGAGGTCGAGGCGGTGGTCGGTTTCTTTGCCGTTGAGGTTTTGATAGTTGGCAAACAGCACGTAGCGGGCCTTGAGGGCCACGGTAGGGCTCAGGGGCTTGTCGTATTCGGCCAGGATTTGCGCGGCCAGGATTTCCCAGCGGCTGCTGCGGCCGGGGTTCACGCCGTAGGGCGTGTCGCCGAGCACGGCCACGAACCGCTCGGCGCGGTTTACCACCGTGAGGCGGGGCGCAAACGGCGCCAGCCGCACCCGAAACGTGGGGTTGGGGTGGTACTCGAAGCCGTAGGCGGCGGTGATGAATGCGGGGGCGAAGAAGCTCGACACCTGCCGGGCGCGGTCATTGCCGAGGGCATCTTTGTCATACTGGAAGCCGCCGGCAAACTGTGTGAGCAGGTTCAACGACAGGAACATGTTCCAGTCGGAGCTGATGTCGCGGCCGTATTTGGTGTCGAGGTACAGCCGGTCCTGCCCCTTGCGATAGCCCAGGCCCTTGGTTTCGGAGAAGGCAAAGAGGAAATCGGCTTCGTTGTCGAAGCTGTGCACGCCGAGCTTGCGGTTGGCCTTCAGGTTGGCCAGGGCGTTGAAGCCGATGGTGTTGACGCCGCCGCCGCGCCAGTTGCTGCTCAGCAGCGACTCGTTGAGGCCGAGGGCCGTTTTGCCGGATTTGCGCCAGAGCGGCGGCGGCGGCGTGGCGGCCACGCGGGCGGTATCGGCGGGAGGCGTGGTTTGGGCGCAGGCGCCAGGGGCCAGCAGCCCGGCCGCCAGCAAACATAGAAGCAATGAACGCATGGGCGAAAAAAAAAGGTGGAGCAGCAAAGAAAATGCGGAAAACGGCGAACGCAGCCAGGGCGCCCAGGACCGGGGCCGCGCGCCGCACGCCGCACGGCAGGGCCAATGCAAAACGGTTTTTGGATGCGTGGCCAATTTTGTACCTTGTTGTGGTAAGATGACATCCGGCTTGGATTTGCGCCAAAACAGGGGCTGTGCTTCGGGTGACTTGCTTTTTTATTCACTTTTTGGCCGTGTGCTATGGGACTGTACCAACTCATTTACCAGAGCCAGTCGCTGGTGCCGTTCGAACAGCCGGAACTAACCGCCTTGCTCAACTGGTCCCGGACGTACAACCGCATCCACCACCTCACGGGCGTGCTGCTCTACACCCCCGACGGCCGCTTTATGCAGGTGCTGGAAGGCGAGCAGGCAGTGGTGCGGGACCTGTACTTCAACCGCATCGTGTCCGACCCGCGCCACTACAATTGCCGGGTCATTGCCGACGGCCCCTGCCGGCACCGCAGCTTTGCCGACTGGACCATGGGCTTCCGCGTGGCCACGGCCCTGGACCTGCGCCGCCTGCTGTGCAACGTGCCGCCCACCTCGCCCCGCCTGCTCGTGCCCCGCCCCCACACCCGCCCCGAGCTGCTGGCGCTGCTGCAGGAATTCGTAGCCAGTGCCGAACCCGAGCCCTGGCTGGAGCTGCCCCGCAGCTAGGGCCTGCCGGAGCCGCACGGCCGCCGCCAATGGGCACTGATGCCGCACCGCTTGGCGCCACCCGGTATCTTTGCCGGCATGCCTGCTCAGCCCACTTCCTACCCCGCTTCGGGCGCCGTTGCGCCGCCCGCGGCTTCGGTTTCCTTTCTGGCCGCTACGGCCCGCGCGCTGCTGGACCGCTACGGCTCCGGCCCGCTCGATGAGCTGTCCGATGTGGTGGTGGTGGTGCCCACGCGCCGGGCCGTGGTGTATTTGAAAAACGAGTTGGCCCTGGCCCTGCCGGTGGGTGCGCCGCTGTGGGCGCCCCGCGTAGCCGCCATGGAAGACTACATGGTGGAGCTGGCGGGCGTGCAGGTGGAGGAGCCCATCGCGCTGCAATTGCTGCTGTTCGATATTCTTAAAAACATCGATACGAGCCTGGATTTTGACCGCTTCGTGGGCTGGGCCGGGCTGTTGCTCACCGATTTTTCGAACCTCGACCAAAACCTGGCCCCCACCCGCAAAGTCTTTGAGTACCTGAGCCAGGCCAAGGCCCTGGAACGTTGGAAACTGGACGCGCTGCCCGAAAAAAGCCAGGCCGCTGCCCACTCGTTCAGCTTCTGGGACCAGCTCGAAAAAGTGTACCGCGAGCTGAAGCGACGCATGCT
>JAYSZD010000958.1:0-6866 GCA_043738185.1 Hymenobacter sp.
CTCCAGCAGAATGGCCGCTGCGAAATTGCTGGTGGCCAGCACGATGAGCGGCCCGCGCATGTTGGGCAGCAAGTGCCGGGCAATGAGGCGCGCTGTGGGCAGGCCCAGCACCCGCCCGGCTTCCACAAACGTGGCCGAGCGCAAACTCAGCATCTGGCCCCGCACTACGCGGGCCACGTCCACCCACATGGTCAGGCCCACGGCTACGAAACTGACCCATACGCCTTTGCTGTCGAGCGCCAGGGAAATGGCAATCACCAGCATAATGCCCGGAATGCTCCACACCACGGTCATCACGCCCAGCAGCAGCGAATCGACCCAGCCGCCAAAATAGCCCGCCACCGCGCCCACGGCCATGCCCAGCACCACCGAGATGAGCACTGCCACGAAGCCAATACCCAAGGAGATGCGGGTGCCCAGCAGCAACCGGCTCAGGGTGTCGCGGCCGGCTTTATCGGTGCCCAGCCAATAAGTGCGGGTGGTAAAATGGTGTTGCGCCACCTGCGCCCGCAAATCGGCGCGGGCGCCGGGGCGGCCCACCACCTCGGCCAAGGCCAGGCGCCGGAAAGGGCCGGCTTCGGCCGAATGCTGGCCCAGGGGCTTGAGGATGATTGAATCGCCGGAAAATTCGTAGCCGCCGATGGGGGTTTCCCGCACGTCGGGCACCCGGCCGCGCAGCCAGGTGGCGAAAATATTATCGGCGGCCTGGTTGTCACGGGCCGAAGCAGGTAGGGGCTGGCGCAGCAGCTGCACGCGCAGGCCGGGCCGCTCCTTCTGAATCTGGACGAAACCGTGGTTGGCGTTAGGCGAGTTGTCGGGCAGCACCCAGTAGCCCAGCAGCGCAACCAGCGTGCAAAGGGCAATAAATACCAGCCCGGCTACGGCGGGCCGGTTTTGCCACAGGCGCTGGCGCACGTAGTAGCCCGGCGACCGGGCCACGGCGTGGGCGGTTGCCGCTGCTGCCGAAACTGCCGTAGCCACGCCTAGCGGGTGTTGTGCTGCAACAGGCCATCCTTGGAAGCCAGGTACGAGGCATCGCGCGCAATGGCGCCGAACGAGGTGGTTTCGTACGCCAGCTCGGTGTCGGGGTCGGGCCAAAAGCTGCGGATGAGGCCCTGTTCCAGCAGGTTGCGCAGCTGCTCTTCGAGTTCGGGAGCGGGCAAGCGGGTTTTTTCCTGCAGCGTGCGGAAGGTGGTAACGAAGTAAAGCTCGTCGAGCAGGTCAAATTCGGAGTCAGTCACGGGAAAATGGCGCAATGAGGTAGTTGGGCAAATGTAAGCCGGCGGGGCGGGTTAGCATACGTACTTCTGCGCCGGGGGCACCTATATTGCTACCGTCCTGCCGGCACAGGTAGGTCCCGCCCCATTTTCATGAACAAGCTCCAGCCCCTGGTTGTGGTCGCCCTGCTCGCGCTACTGGCGGCACTGAGCACGACGCTGTACTGGCAGCTTACCCGCCCAGCTTTCATCAGCTACCGCGCCGACTTGCGGCGCACGCCCCTGAAACTGTATTGGCAAGACGAGCGGCAGCGCCGCTTTAGCAGCTTAGAAGGGCTAAAAAAGTGGCTGGCGGTCCACAGGCAAGAGCTGGTTTTCGCCATGAACGCGGGCATGTTCAATCCCAATCATGCACCACAGGGCTTATTTATTCAGGCCGGAGAAACGGTCACGCCGCTGGATACGGTCGGTGGCGCAGGCAATTTCTATCTGAAGCCTAATGGCGTCTTTTACCTCAGCGCAGACACCACGGCCCACATCAGCAAAACCGAAGACTTTCGCGACGATGGCCGCGTGACTTACGCCACCCAGTCGGGCCCAATGCTGGTGATTGACGGCCACATCCATCCCGCCTTCCGGCCGGGCTCAGCCAACCGGCAAATTCGCAACGGCGTGGGCCTGCTGCCCGATGGCCGGGTGCTGCTGGCAATGTCCAGAACGAAAGTGTCTTTTTACGACTTCGCTACCTACTTCAAAAAGGCCGGCTGCCGGCAAGCGTTGTACCTCGACGGTTACGTATCGAGAACGTACGAGCCGACCAGCAGCTACTCCCAGAACGACGGTGATTTCGGGGTTATAATCGGGGTTACTACCCCGCAATAAAAACTTCCCCGACACGTACACCTGTTGCAAAACCGCGCCGACCAAGCCCTAACAAGGGCTGCGGGCCGCTGCTATTCCCTAATTCGCAGTGGGCGGGCATCGCACCAATACCAAACGCAGTAATTGCGGCAATAAAGACCCAAGCCTCTCCTTCCATGATGCGCCGAAAATACTTGCTGACACTGATTTTCCTGCTCGTAACGACTCATTGTTTCGCAACACCAGCCTCGGACACAACAATAATAAAATCGCATCTCACAGCCATCACGAAGACCCTGCACTTTCGCAACTACAAGAACATAGCGCAACTCAACAAGACGGCCGAATACATAAGCACTGTTTTTCAACAGTATTCTGACAGCATCCGCATTCAAGAGTACGCTGTAAACGGACAGATTTACAAGAATGTCATTTGTTCTTTCGGCACGGAAAATAAAAAGCGGATAATTATTGGCGCACATTACGACGTTTGCGGCGACCAGGAAGGGGCGGATGACAATGCGAGCGGGATTGCCG
Source organism: Hymenobacter sp. (assembly GCA_043738185.1). Lineage (GTDB taxonomy): Bacteria > Bacteroidota > Bacteroidia > Cytophagales > Hymenobacteraceae > Hymenobacter. The sequence continues at coordinate 2,616 of JAYSZD010000958.1, forward strand.
GGCTTTTAGAGCTGTGCCGGCTTTTGCAGGGGCAGAAACTAAAGCAACGGGTGGACCTGGTGGCTTACACCCTGGAAGAGCCTCCTTATTTCCGGACCGAATACATGGGCAGCTACGTCCACGCAAAAGCACTGGCCGATAATAAGACGGAAGTTTACGGAATGATTTCGCTTGAAATGATTGGCTATTTCAAGGACGAGAAAAAGTCACAATCGTACCCGGTTGGCCTACTTTCGCTATTTTACGGGAACAAGGGAAATTACATAACCCTGGTTAAAAAGCTTGGGGCGGGACAATTTGCGCGCAGTTTTTGCAGGAAATACAAATCAGCGAAATCAATACGAACGAAAACGTTTACAGCTCCTCCTTCTTTGCCAGGCATTGATTTTTCCGACCATTTAAATTACTGGAAATTCGGTTTCAGCGCCTTGATGATTACCGATACCTCCTTTTTCAGAAACAAAAATTACCATGAACCAACTGACACGATACTAACACTCGATATCAAAAGAATGGCCCAGGTAATTGATGGCATTTTCAACACCATTATGACACTATAATTCTCTGAATATTTAAAACGCTAAGCTGCAAGCACCAAGCTTGTCGCTCACAACTTGGTGCTTGCAGCTTAGCATTTACCGCACCGCCCTCCCCTTCCACTGATACCCGCCGCGCCAGCCTGCCGCGCCCACGGCCAGCGCGTACGGCGCGTATAGCACCTGCAGCGGCAACAGCCCCCACAGCCACTGGCGCCGGCCGAAAAACGCCAGCACCGGACTCAGAAACCAGGCATCGGCGCCCAGCTTGATGCCCCACGCGGCCAGCACCCAGGGCCAGAGGCCGAGCCAGAGCAGCCCCGCTCCCAGGCCGGCGGCCAAGGCCACGTTGGCCCCCAGCACCAGCAGCGCCAGATTGCGCGAGGCGGTGCTTTGGTAATGCCGCCACTTGCTGGCCCAGCGCACCCGCTGCCGCAGCAACGAACGGAGCGTTTCCGGAGCTGCCGTGCGGACGACAGCCGCCGCATCGGCCAGAAAATGCACCGAGCCGGGAAATGCCGCGTGGATTTTATGCAGCAGGAACTCATCGTCGCCGCTGGCTAGGTGCAGGTTATCGGCGAAGCCCCCCACCGCCTCGAACGCGCCGCGCCGGTAGGCCAGATTGGCCCCGTTGCACATGGTGGGCCGCTGACGCGCAATGCAGGCCCCACCCACTCCCACCAGCCCCGCGAACTCCAGCCCCATCAGCAAATGCAGGAAATCGGGCGGGCCGGTGAGCACGACGGGGCCGCTGATAAAATTGGCCTGGGGCGCCCGCGCCAGCAGCGCGGCGTAAGCCGCCAACCAGCCCGGCCCCACCCGACAGTCGGCATCGGTGCACACCAGCCACGGCGCGCGGGCCACTTGCAGGGCCGCGAGCAGGGCCGCTTTCTTGCCGGTTTGCAGCGGCATCAGCGCAATAAGCTGACATCGAAACCCCATTTTTTGAGTTGCGGCAGCCACTAAAGCCGCCGTGTCATCGGTGGAATGGTCGTCGGCAATTAGGACTTCGAACTGCGAAAAATCCAGCGTTTGAGCTGCCAGGTCGCGGAAAAGCTGCGGCAGGTTGGCGGCCTCATTGCGGGCCGCGATAAGAACGGAGAAAAACGGCAGTCCCTCGGAGGTGGCCGTGGCGGCGGGTGGAAAACTCACGCTTTGCGGCCCGCCAGACGTTGCGCCAGACGCAAGTAGTGCGGCCTGTCTGGAATTAAAAAGCGGTGTTTGCGCCTCGGACAGCTGCCAGCTGCCGCGCAGCCACACCATCAGGCCGGCGTAGAGCAGCGGCAGGGCCAGCAGGGCCATTCCGACAGCCACCGTCATCGGTTGGGGAGCTTTTCGCGCAGCACGCGCAGCCCCGGCACCAGCAGCAGCCCGGCGGCGCTGGGCAAGGCAATGTTTATCACCCACAGGCTCAGGCTGGCGCTGAGCACCGGCAGCGCGGGCTGCCCCAGCAGGCCAAACAAGTGCGTGGCCGACAGCTCCCGCACGCCCACATCGGCCAGGGCGTTGAGGGACGGCACCAGGGACTTTAACAGGAAAGTGCCCGCCACCGCCGCCAAGCCGGGCCCCAGAGGCGCGGCCGCCCCATAGGCCATGAGCAGCAGCAGAAACTGCCCGCAAAACACCACGTAGCGCAGCCCGGATATAGCCAGCACCGCGTGCAGCGCCCGCGCCGGATACGTAGGCATGATGGCCAGCGCGGGCCGGAAGCGCCGCAGCGGCCGCCACAGCCCCAGCACCGCCAGCAGCAGCCGCGACCGGTACAGCGGCACCAGCACCGCCAGGCAAATCAGCAGCGCCGAAATGCTTATTCCGATTTCCGCAGCCGGGTAGTTCTTGACGTAAAAGGTCAGCAGAAAGTAGAGCAGGCCCGCCACGCCCGCCAGCACCGTGGCCACCAGCTGGCAGTAGCGCCCCAGAAAAACCGCGCCCAGGGCACTCACGCGGCGGCTTTTCAGCTCGATGATGCGGCCGGCGTAGTCGCCCACGCGGTTGGGCGTGGCAAAGCCCAGCGTGAGGCCCACCAGCACCGCCCGCAGGCTGCGCCCGAACGTGACGGGCTCCAGGTGCCGGGCCAGGCGGTACCATTTCCAGGCCTCCAGGCCCCAGTTCACGGGCACCAGGGCCAGGGCCAGCAGCACCGGCGTGCGCCCGGCCCCACTGAGCGAGGTGGCCAGCAGCGTGCGCCAGGCCGCGGCGGTATCGGGCGCGGCGAAAATGGAATGGTAGAGAAAGCCCAGCGTGAGCAGCGTCACCAGTACTTTGCCCCCAAACACCAACCGGCCCCACTGGCGCGGACCGGGACCTTTTTCGGGCCCGGCGTTCTTGTATGGTGGAGTTGGTTCGGCGGCGGCGGCCTTGCCGGCTTCGTAGCTTTGTAAAGGAAGCCCTCTTCCCGTTTCGATTTCTTCGCTTCCGCCTTTCGCCCTTTCGTTTTCACTTTGGCCGCTCCCCTTCGCCCCCGCCCCGCTCCCGCCGAGGAGCTGCTGCCCAAGATTATCATGGGCGTGGACCCCGGCACCCAGATTATGGGCTACGCCCTGATTGAGGTGCGCGGCCAGCGGGTCGACGTGCTGTGCTACGACGTTATCAATATGAAGGCGCTGGGGTCGAATCACGCCGTAAAGCTAAAGCGGATTTTCGACCGCATGCTGGAGCTGATAGATGAGTACCTGCCCGATGAGCTGGCCATTGAGGCCCCGTTTTTTGGGGTTAACGTGCAGAGCATGTTGAAGTTGGGCCGGGCGCAGGGCGTGGCCATTGCCGCCGCGCTCTCGCGTCAGATTCCCTACGTGGAGTACGCTCCCACCAAGGTCAAGCAGTCCGTAACCGGCTCCGGCTCCGCCACCAAGGAGCAGGTGGCCCACATGCTGCGCCAGACGCTAAAGCTGCCGCCCGTTGCCGAAGCCAGCACCTTTTTGGATGCCACCGATGCGCTGTCCGTGGCCCTGTGCCACCACTACCAGAAGGGCAACAACGCCACCGTGAGCGGCGGCAAAAGCTGGGGCAAGTTCCTGGCCGAGAACCCCGAACGGCTGGGCGCCAGCACGGGTGCGGGCAAGAAAAAAGTGCCGGCGAAGGGGTAGGCGTGGAATGCGTAATAATTGAATTCTTAGTCAGTACGGGAAAAACCGAAACCTTGCTCCTACACTAGCCCAGACGCAAACCTCACCCCCTACCTCCTCCCTCCCGCTAGGAGAGGAGAGACTAGAATAGCCCTGAAAATCTGGTCTCTATGAGCTAAAACTAAAAACTAGCTCCCTCTCTCCTGGGGAAAGGAGGCGAGAGAGTGATGTTTGCGTCTGGGCCGCGTGATGTCAGTTAAATTATAAAATATATAATTACTGAATAAAATTTTATAGGGAAATCTTACTGTCTAGCGGCTTTCAACTTAGCATTTATTCTGTCCTTAATCTCATTAGCTTCTATCATATCTATACTACCAATTAATGGTATTGTCTCGTATCCATAGCCGATAACTACCTTAACCCTGTCAACAACTTTAAGTAGCTGGAGCATTGCCAAAGAACCTTCAGAGACTACGTTATTTTTCACCCCTGCAAATCCGATTTCAGACAGCCTATAGACCTTATTTCTCTTTATTATTGGAGATATATCAATAACTGTTAAACTGTTGATACTAATAGTTATTTTGGTTTTCCCTTTCGCTTGCCACAGAAGGCCTTTAACTGTGAAGTAAAGTACCATTAGTGAA
>JAYSZD010000959.1:0-2723 GCA_043738185.1 Hymenobacter sp.
CCCATTGATTTGGGGCGGGCTTTTTGCTGCTGTTGCAGGCAGCTGGCCGGTTTCCGCTAAGGGCGCGGGGGCGGCGGGGGCGGCGGGGGCGGCGGGGGCAAAGTATTCACGGGCGCGTCGTAGTTGAGCCGCTGAATGCGTGTGGCAGGAGCAGTGTTGTTGGGGTCGTTGGAATTGACGTTTTCAATGCGCTTTTGGCGGTTGATGTCGGCTGCTTGCTCACCTAGACGCACCCGATTGGGCGTGGCATCGGGAACGGCAGAATTGGCGCCGGTACCGTTGCTGTTGTAGATGGCCCGGCGGTCGGCGTCGGTCCGGACTTCGGTAGGTACGGCGGCGGGCGTGGCCCTTTCGGCGGTTTTTTCGGTGGCCGTGCAGCTGGCCAGCAGCCCCAGCGCCAAGGCGCAACCCAACTGCTTGCGGCAATTAAAAACAATGTTCATGGCCCGATACGGAAGAAGGCCGCCCACAGTGGCGGCCTTCTTCAAACGGCGAACGGGGGCTTGCGGTTGGCGGAATTATGCCACCAAGCGCTGGACTTTGCCTGTGGGGATGCCGTTCCACAGCACCACGCGGGATTCGAGGCACCTGATGGTAACCTGCTGGCATTCCGCCCACGCGTCGGGGTTGTGGGCGCACAGCTCGCGCACCATTTGCTGGGCCAGGGGTGCGTGTACTTCTTCGTCGAGCTGAATGTGCCGGTCGAGGTAGTACGTGAACGTGTCGAGCTGGCCGGGGAACCGGTCGCGCAGGTCGCCCACCAGCTGGCGAAACATAGCCGGAATCAAATCCTCGCGGCCAAAAGTGAACGCGGCAGCCACGAGGTGCGGCTGGCCGCTCCGGACGATGCCAAACGTGGTTTCGACGAACTGCCGTACGGAATCTGGCACCGCAGCTGCGTCCAGGGCCTGCGCCACGCTGCATCCGGCAGCTACGGCGGCCACCAGGCGACGGATGGGGGCCGTGTCGGCGCCGCACTCTTCCATAGCCCGCACGTAGAGCTCGAAGTGGCTGGTGGGCTGCCCTTGCGGGTCCACATCGGACTCCTCTTCCAGCACAATTTCGTTGATGAGGCGCCGCGTGGCCGCGTTGGCGGTGGGCACCCACGGCACTTGCACGCACGTGAGCTCGCGCTGCAGTGCTTTGAGCAGCGACATAAAATCCCAAACGGCAAATACGTGGTGCTCCATAAACCGCCGCAGGTCCGACATGGTGTGGAGTCGGTGGTAGAGGTCGTTGCTGAGTAAAAGTTGGCGGGTTTCGCCTACTTCCTGCTGCAAGTAGTCGATGGGGTCGAGCGAAGCTTCCATTAATGACATTATTTAGTAAATAACCGCCTAATAGAACAATCGAGCGGTAAATTCGGCCTTGACGCGAGCGGCCAACAGCGGACCCCTACTAACGAAAATGCCCCCCGACGCGGATTGTCGGGGGGCAGTAACGAATCGTATTTTGAAAAAAATCTCGCAGCTTTTATTTCTTCTTCTCAAACACCAGCGCATTGCCGTCCATGCAATAGCGCTGGCCGGTGGGCTTGGGGCCGTCGTTGAACACGTGGCCCAAATGGCCGCCGCACTTGGCGCACACAATTTCGTCGCGGCTCATGCCAAAGGTGTTGTCCGACGCCACTTTTAGGCTGGTGGCCGTGGCGGGCGCGAAAAAGCTGGGCCAGCCGGTGCCCGATTCAAACTTGGTATCGGAGAAAAACAGCAGATTGCCATCGGCGGCACAGTAGTAGATGCCCTCGGCGTGGTTGTCGTGGTATTTGCCGGTGAAGGGGCGCTCGGTGCCTTTTTCGCGAAGAATGTAGTATTGGTCGGGCGTAAGAGCCTTTTTCCATTCGGCCTCCGTTTTCTGCACCGGAAACTCATCGGGCTTGCCAGTCACTACTTTGGGCTCAAAATAAGTTTTGCCCGATACGGTGCGGGCGGGCGGGGCATTATTCACAGCCACATCACGCTTCTGCGAACAGGCCGAATTGAGGGTGAGCGCCGATACTGCTAAAAATAAAAGGGAAAAACGCATGGTCAAGGGATGAGGTGATGTTCAGGTGTCCAACATACGAGGGAGCACCAGGGTTCGGTCGGCCAAGCAGACGGAAAAAGGGAGGGAACCTTACGCCATGGCTAAATGATTTAGGGCGACACGCTTGGCCGCCTCACGGGCCACGCGGCTCCGACTTCGGCGGGGTCCTGGGCAAGCGTTTAGTGAGCCAAGGCTTTACGCCGTTTTATCCGTACCTTTGCACCCGCAAAAACAACCCATATGGCCAACAATATTCGTAACATTGCCATCATCGCTCACGTTGACCACGGCAAGACTACTCTGGTGGATAAGATCATCCACGCATCCAAGATTTTCGACGCGCACCAGCACTTCGACGACCTGATTCTCGACGACAACCCGCTGGAGCGCGAGCGTGGCATTACCATCGTTTCTAAAAACGTATCGGTACGCTACAACGGCACCAAAATCAACATCATCGACACCCCTGGTCACGCCGACTTCGGCGGTGAGGTAGAGCGCGTGCTGAAGCTGGCCGACGGTGTGCTGCTGCTCGTGGACGCCTTTGAAGGCGCCATGCCGCAGACCCGCTTCGTGCTCGGCAAAGCTATTGCCCTGGGCCTGAAGCCCATTGTGGTGGTGAACAAAGTGGACAAGGAAAACTGCCGCCCCGACGAGGTGCACGAGCAGGTTTTCGACCTCATGTTCAACCTCGGCGC
>JAYSZD010000960.1:0-6860 GCA_043738185.1 Hymenobacter sp.
GCCCATGAAACTCGAGAACACCCAGGTTCAGATGCGCAAGGGAATCCTTGAATTCTGCATCCTGGAAATCATCGCCCGCGGCGAAGCCTACGCCTCCGACATGCTGGAGGAGCTGACTTCGGCCCGCATGATAGTGGTAGAGGGCACCCTCTATCCGCTATTGACCCGCCTGAAAAACGCGGCCCTGCTGGACTATGTCTGGAAGGAAAGCACCAGCGGCCCACCCCGCAAGTACTACACCCTGACCGACGCCGGCCGCCAGTTTCTGGGCGAGCTGCGCGACACCTGGGAGGAAATGGCCATCTCGGTGGGCATTATCCGGCACAGCGCCCCACCCAAGCCCGCTGTTTGATTTCGCCGCCCTTTTCCTTCTCCACTCACCAGAATTTAAACGGCCGTTTTTCAGCCTTTTGCCATGAAAAAGAACATCAGCATCAATCTGCAGGGGATTATCTTTCACATCGAAGAAGACGGCTACGAGGTGCTTAGCCGCTACCTGGCCGAAGTGAAAGCGCACTTTGCCAACTACCGTGGCCACGAAGACATCGTAGCCGACATCGAAGGACGCATCGCCGAACTGTTTTCGGCCCGCCTCTCGCCCATGCAGCAGGTTATCGCGCTGGAAGATGTCGAATCCATGATGGCCAAGATGGGCCGCGTGAGCGACTTCGCCACCGACGACCTCGACGCCGAGGACGTGGTAGCCCCTGCCGCCGCCGCTGGCAGCACCAACAGCACGTTTGGCCCCGAAGGTCCGTTTGGCACCAAAGGCCCCTTCGGCTCCGAGGGTCCGTTTGGCACCAAAGGCCCCTTCGGCTCCGAAGGCGCGGCCGGTGCCACTGCTGCTACCGAGCCCAGGCGCTTGTACCGCGACATGGCGCACCGCAAAGTGGCGGGCGTGGCGGCCGGTATCGCGCAGTACTTCGCCATCAACCCGGTATGGGTGCGACTGGGTTGGATTGTGCTCGTATTTCTGCTGCCCGGCGTGTTTGGAGGCTTCAACTTTGACGACGGCGATAACCACTTCAGCTTCGGCGGCTGGGCGTTTTTGGCCTACGTCATCCTGTGGATTGTGCTACCCAAGCGCTACGACGCGCCGGCGCCCAACGAGGCCATGCTCAACCAAGGGCCGCTGGCCGGCCGCAAGCTGTTTCGCGACACCGGCACCGCTAAAATTGCGGGCGTATCCGCCGGTTTGGCGGCCTACCTCAACATCGACGTGACCCTGGTGCGGGTGCTGCTGCTGGCCGGCTTGTTTGCCGGGGGCTTCACCTTCATCCTCTACATCATTCTGTGGATAGTCTTGCCCGAAGCCAAAACGGTTTCGGACAAGATGCGCATGCGCGGCGATGCCGTGACGCTGGAAGGCTACGACAGCAGCCTGCGCGCCAATGAGTTCGGCGATGGCCCGGCCATGACCAACCGCCCCGTAGGTGCGTTTGTAGAAGATGCGGCCCGCGGCCTGCGGCCGTTGGTTGATTTTGCGGGTTCCACCATCCGCGTCGTGGCCGGCGTGCTGCTCACGCTCACGGGCTTCTCGCTGCTGCTGGGCCTGGCCGTGCTGCTCGGTGCGGGCATCGGCCTGATTCCCAGCTCTGAAAGCATTCATTTGGGCGATGCGCCGGCCCACGTCATGCTGAATGGCATTCCCGCCTGGGGCATCATCGCCGGCTTCTTTGCCTTTGGCATTCCGGCCCTGAGCTTGTTCCTGAGCGGCCTGAACCTGCTGCTGCGCCGCTCGCTGCTGTCGCGCACCGTGGGCTTATCCATGCTGGGCCTCTGGATTTTGAGCATCGTGGGCGTTACGATGGCCGTGGCGCAACAAAGCCGGCAATACCAGTACGAGGCCGAAGTGGAGCAGCTGGAACGCTACCCCGCCATCAGCGCGCCGGTAATCATGCTGGATGCCCGCCGCGTGGAGCGCGACGGGGAACAGCACGTAGACGTACGCATTGCCGCCGCCGATAGCGGCCGCGCCGTGGAAGTGCTGCGCCTGCTGGGCTCGAAAGGCCCCACCGAAGCCGAAGCCCGCCGCAACGCCACGAACTCCATTGACTACACCATTCGGGCCCGGGGCGACTCCTCGCTCGTATTCGACGACCATTTCTCCTTCCTGCCCAACGCCAAGTACCGCGACCAGGAGCTGGCCCTCACCCTGCGCCTGCCCCGAGACCGCACCTTCCGCATGAGCTCGCGCTTTGCCTACGACATGCTCAACGACGAGAACTTTGTGAATAACCAGCGCCCCGAGACCCCTGAGCAGTTCCAGTACCGCCTGCGCGGCAACAAGTTTGAGTGCATCGGCTGCGCCGAGACCGACCTGGGGATTTCGGCCGATGACGAGGACAGTGAGGTTGATATCAACATTGATATCGATGACAACGACAGCAGCTCGGAAGATGGCGACATGAGCGACAACGAAGGCGACGACAACGGCCTCAAGCTTAACTACGGTGGCGCTCCTTCTTTCGACACCGATATGGATAGCTACGGCAGTAGCCGCCGCACCTTCCAGCAAACCGACTTTAATAAGGTGGAAGTAGCGGGCGGCTACCGGCTGGTGGTACGCAAAGGCAACACCTTCAAAATAGAAGCCGGCGGCAATTCCGACGCGCTGGAAGACCTGCGAATAACGAGTAGCGGCAACACGCTGGAAATCCGGCCTCGCAGTACCTCGTTTTTCGGCGGCAGCTGGCGGCGTAAAGAAAATAACGTTCTTATCGTCATCGAAATGCCCTCGATTGAAAAACTGGACCTGGCCGGCAGCATTCAGGCCGACCTCGGCGGTTTCGACCGCCAGGACCGGATGGTTATTGAGCAGGCCGGCGCCAGCCACCTGCGCCTGAACGGCAGCTACGGCAACTTGCGCATTGAGCAGGCCGGTGCCTGCCGCACCACCGCCACCGGCAGCGCCACTACCATCGACCTCGACGCCGCTGGTGCCTGCGAGCTGGCCGCCGCCAACCTGCAGGCCCGCACCGCCACCGTGGACCTGGCCGGCGTGTGCAAAGCCCGCCTGCACGTAACTGAAAGTATTCGGGGCGACGCCGTGGGCGCCAGCCAGATTACCTACAGCGGCAACCCCGGCAGCAGCAACGTAGACGCCACCGGCCCTTCCAGCGTGAAGCGCCTCTAATGGGCGGCTGCGCGACGCAACGTATTGTTTCGCGCGGCCGTCGTTGGCCTCAGCGTGTATCTGACTGGCTAAATCCAATAATCTTCAATTATTTACCTAGCCGCTGCGCGAATATTTCCGTACAGTATAACTCAGTACCGGAAAGCCCCGACACCACGAAAAAAAAGAAGTCAGGCTTAGTTTGGTGAGTGAACGAAGCCTTCTTCCGGACGAAGTCATTTGGCCCCCCCTGCTGCAACAGGAAAGGTCAGGGCTTCGTCCATTTCGTTTTTAGGCCTTCGAGCAAATCCAACGAGGACCTGCCGAAAAAACCGGAGAATAATTTATTTCCGGGCAACCGTAGCTGCCTGACCTGCATTTGGGAGTCGTATCAAACTACCGCTTCCAATCTTATGAAACCGTTTTTCCTGTTACTGCTGACGGCGGCCCTGCTGACGTGGAACTCCAGCAGCGCCCACGCCCAATCACCTGATTTTAATGGACTAATGGAGCAGGGCAACGCCCTGCTCCAGGCTCAAAATCCGTGCGGCGCCGTGGCCACTTTCGAGCAGGCGTTTGCGGCCGACAGCACCCGCGCCAACGAGTTTGAGCTGTTTGGCGCGGCTACTGCGGCGGCGGCCTGCCCGGCCCAACGGGCGCTGGCCTGGCGCTGGTTAGGGCAGCTCAGCCGCCGCCGGCCGCTGCGCATGGCGCCCCGCGACCTCGAAAACGTGAGCCAGGACCCCGCCCTGGCCCCATTGAAAACCGAAGCCGCTTGGCCGCGCTGGCTGGCCGCCATGCGCCAGGCGCTGGCCGAGCAGGCCGCCGCCGTCCAGCTTGCCCAAACGCGCTGGCTGCGCGAAACCCAGGCCCGCGCGCTGCCAGCCCCCGCCAGCGCCCGACATAAACGCGACAAGGCCCCTGCCCAGCCCGGCTTTGCGCTCTATTTCAGCACCGTGCCCAACGACACGGTGCGAGTGCCCTACCTGGTGCGTGTGCCCGTGGGCTACTCGCCCAGCCGGCCCACGCCCGTGGTAGTGTATTTGCACGGCGGCGTAGTCAGCACCCCGGAATTTGGGCACTCCGACCCCGACGTGGTGAAAGAACCCATTTTTGCAGCTGCTCCGGCCAATGCGCTGGTGGTGTATCCATTTGGCCGGCAAAGTTTTGGCTGGGTGGAGCAGCCCGCGGCCTTTGCCCAGGTCGAGGCCATCGTGCGGGAGGTGCAGGCGCGCTACCGCACCGACCCGCGCGGCCCCGTGCTGGGCGGCATGAGCAACGGCGGCAGCGCCGCCCTATGGTTTGCCAGCCAGCGGCCCGATGCTTTCCGCGGTTTCTATGCCCTGTCGCCGGCCCCGACACTACCGTTGGGCGTCGGCGTAGGGCGTTTGGGCCAGGGCAAGCCGTGCCTCCAGATAAGCGCCCAGGACGATACCCTGTATCCCTTCGCCGCAGTGCAGGCGACCCACGCTGCCCACCGCGCCCAGGCGCCCGGCTGGGAATTGCAGGCCGTGGCCCAGGGCGGGCACGGTTTCCTGTACCGGCCAACTGGTCCGGAAATTCTACGCCAAACCCTGGGCCGCTTGCTTAAGTAGCTGTTATATTGATGGAGCAGAAGCAACTGCAATCTATTTGGTTGTCATGCGGAGCTTGCCGAAGCACCTCGCTCGCTTCGTTGAACGGTGCGGACGAAGTGGTATAGATGCTTCGGCAAGCTCCGCATGACAATCAAATAAAGCTATATCTGCAACACTACCAGAACTTACGCACTCGTTTGCTGGCGCGCGTCTCCGACGCGTTGCCCACTGGTTTCGCGTCTCTGACGCGCGGGACCAGCAAGACCAGCCGGCGCGAACGGTGGCGTTTGGAAACGCCAAGCCAGGAAGCCACGCGTCAGAGACACGCGCCAGCGCACCCCAGGAAGCCACGCGTCAGAGACGCGCGCCAGCGCGCCTGCCTGGACGCGCGCCAGCGCCTGCCTGCGCAAGGCCTAACTACTTAAAAGCGTAAGAAAGTACCGGTCTGAAAATCGAATCGGATACACCAGCCGGAACTATGGCTGCGGAGGTAGCTGGATAGCTGGTGTTATCGCAGCCGTTTCGGAGGCAGGCGCGAGTCCCTGGGCCGCGCCCTGCCGCAGCAGGAAAGCCAGGGCTTCGTCCATTTCGTTTTTAATGGTGCCTTCCAAAATGGCTTCCATCAGGGCTTCCTTAAGTTCGCCTACCTGGCGCGAGGGCTTCAGGCCGAAGGTTTCCATGATGATTTCGCCGGTGATGACCGGGCGGAAGCTGCGCAGGTGGTCCTTCTCCTCCACTTCCTTCAGCTTTTGCTCCACCTGCCCGAAGTTGCGCAGGTAGCGCTCCTTGCGGGTGTGGTCCTTGCTGGTAATGTCGGCCCGGCAGAGCAGCATGAGGCGGTCCACGTCTTCGCCGGCCTCAAAAAGCAGGCGGCGCACAGCCGAGTCGGTCACGGTTTCCTTCACTAGGGCAATAGGGCGCAGGTGCAGCTTCACCAGCTTCTGCACCATGCGCATTTCTTCGCCCTGCGGCAGTTTCAGGTCGGCGAAGATGCCGGGCACCCAGCGCGCGCCCTTGTCCTCGTGGCCGTGGAAGGTCCAGCCCACGCGCTGGTCGTAGCGCTTGGTGGCCGGTTTAGCGATGTCGTGCAGCACGGCGGCCCAGCGCAGCCACAGGTCGCCGCCGGCCGCGGCCACGTTGTCGAGCACCTGCAGGGTGTGGTAGAAATTGTCCTTGTGGGCGTGCTGGCCCACTTTTTCCACGCCATGCAGCAGTGCCATCTTCGGGAAGATGAGGTGCAGCAGGCCCGTCTGAAACAGCAGCTTGAAGCCGTAGCTGGGCAGCGGCGACTCGATAATCTTGTTCAGCTCAATGGTAATCCGCTCCTGCGACACAATCCGAATCCGGTCCTTATTCCGGATGATGGCATCGAACGTGTCCGGCTCAATATCGAAACCGAGCTGCGCGGCAAAGCGGATGGCCCGCATCATGCGCAGCGGGTCGTCGGAGAAGGTCACGTCGGGCCCCAGCGGCGTGCGGATGGTTTTGCTGGCCAGGTCCTTCATGCCGTCGTAGCGGTCTATCAGCTCCCCAAAATTCTCCTGGTTCAAGCTTAGGCCCAAGGCGTTGATGGTAAAATCGCGGCGGGCCAGGTCTTCTTCCAGCGTACCGGCTTCCACTTCGGGCTTGCGGCTATCGGCGCGGTAGCTTTCCTTGCGGGCGCCCACAAACTCAATTTCGCCGGCCTCCTTGGTGGGCAGCATGGCGGTGCCGAAATTCTTGAATACCGTGACCCGGCTGCGGCCCGGCAGCCGGGCTCCCACGGCTTGGGCCAGGGCAATGCCATCGCCCACGGTCACCACGTCAATGTCCTTGCTGGCGCGTCCCAGCGCCAGGTCCCGCACGTAGCCGCCAACAACGTAGGCCGGCTGCCGGAGCTCGGCCGCCGCTTCGGCAATGGTCTGGAAAATGGGCAACTCTGGCAATTGGGGCGTCTTCATAGGCGCAAAGGTCGGAAACTGCCCGCTAGCAACCATGCCGCCGGCCCAACCGGCAGCAGCGGGCCGGCAGCTTTGCCCGGCACTTCGTCCGGCTTATTCGACGCTTCGGCAACCAGCAATTGGCCGGCCGATGGGCGGCCTGCACCTTTACAGCGTTCCATTCAGAACCTCCGCTGCCATGCTCCTCGCCGCCCTGCTTCCCGCTCCGTTCTTCGCGCTCGCTGCCAC
>JAYSZD010000961.1:0-2721 GCA_043738185.1 Hymenobacter sp.
TCCCCGTCCCGTTTCATCGATTTGTGAACGGCACGGGGACGCGGACTACAAAGTCCGCGCTACATGTTTGAAATAGGCCAACGCCCCTGCCCTTACGTAACTTTGCCTTTTTGCAGGGTTTTATGTGGGAGCGTCTCGCTTATTTCATCATCCGGTTTCGTCTGTCGCTGATTGCGGTGTTGGCCGTTATAACCGTGTTTATGGCCTGGAAGGCCAAGGACGTGGAGATGACCTACGACTTCGCTCAGGTGGTGAGTCCGAACGACCCGGACATGATTTACTTCCAGGATTTTAAGAAGACCTTCGGCGAAGACGGTAATGTGCTGGTGCTGGGCCTGCAGGACAGCTCGGTGTACAAGCTGGGCAACTTTAATGAGCTACGCCGGCTCACCGATACCCTGGCCCGAATAGAAGGCGTGAACGGCGTGCTGAGCGTGAGCAAGCTGCTGAATATCAGCAAGGATACGGTAAGCAATAGCTTTCGAGCCACGCCTATTTTCGGTACCGCGCCCCGCACCCAGGCCGAATTGGACAGCCTGATGCGGGTGGTGAACAGCGTGGAATTCTACAAGGGCCAGCTCATCAGTCCCGTCACGGGTGCCACGCTGCTGGCCCTCACCATGGACCCGAAGTACCTGAATTCGTCGCGCCGTCAGGCGGTGATGAACAACATTCTGGGCTTCTCCACGCAGTTTGAGAAGAAGACCGGCATAAAGCTGCATTACGCCGGCCTGCCTTACGTGCGTTCCACCATGACGAGCAAGGTGGCCTCGGAAATGAAGTTTTTCACCATTCTGGCCATGGTGGTGACCGGCCTGACGCTGCTCGTGTTCTTCCGAACGTGGTCGGCGGTGGTATTTCCGCTCATTGTGGTGGGCGTCACGGTTATCTGGTGCATCGGCTCGATTGTGCTGCTGGGCTTCAAAATCAACCTGCTCACGGGCCTGATTCCCAGTATCATCGTCGTTATCGGCATCCCGAACTGCACCTACCTGCTCTCGCGCTACCATTACGATTACCGCAAATCGGGCAACCAGATGCTGGCTATGACGCGGGTAATCCGCAAAATCGGCCTCGTTACCTTGATGAACAACACGACCACGGCCGTGGGCTTCATCGTGTTTGCCTTCACCGACATCGCCATTCTTTACCAGTTCGGGCTGGTGGCCACGGTCAACATTTTCGCGGCTTTCGTCATCAGCTTTATCCTGATTCCGGCGGTGTTCAGCATGCTGCCGCCGCCCACGCCCAAGCAGCTCGAACACCTCGACGCCAAGCCGCTCACCAAGCTGCTGGAGTTTTTCGACTACCTCGTGCTGGAGCGTCGGCCCACCGTGTATGTGGCGGCGCTGATGATGGTAGCCGGCGCGGCCTTCGGCATCTCGCGCATCGAGTCCGTCTCCTACATGGTCGACGACCTGCCCAAGAAAAGCTCCGTCAACGCCGATTTGGCCTTTTTTGAAAGTCACTTCAATGGCGTGATGCCGCTGGAATTTGAAGTGGATACCCACAAAAAGCGCGGCCTGCTGAAGCTCAAGAACCTGGAGAAAATCGACCAGTTCGAGAAGTTTTTGCGCACCCAGCCGGAGCTCTCGCCGCCCGTCAGCCTGGTCACCTTCCTCAAAGCCAGCACCCAGGCTTTTTACAACGGCGACCCCAAGTTCTTCCGCCTACCCGATAATTCCGAGCGCCCTTTCATCCTCACCGCCCTGGCTAACTCAAAGGGTGCCGGCAACGAGGCGGGCATGAACAGCAAGCTCCTGCGCTCCTTCGCCGACAGTACCGGCCAGAAGGCCCGCATCAGCCTGAAAATTGCCGACATTGGCTCGCAAAACCTCGATTCGCTGATGAATAAGCGCATCCTGCCCGAGATGAACCGCATTTTCAACGGCTCGGGCATGGACATTCGGCCCACCGGCACCACCATCATCTTTACCAAGGGCAACGAATACATCATCCACACGCTGCGCGAAAGCCTGTTTCTAGCCTTCGGGCTGGTGGGGTTGGTGGTGCTCATCCTCTTCCGCTCGGCCCGCACGGTGCTTTTTGCCCTCATCCCCAACGCCGTGACACTGGTGCTCACGGCTGGTATCATGGGCTTTTTCAACATTCCGCTCAAGCCCAGCACGGCCCTTATTTTCGTAATTGCGCTGGGCATTGATGGCGACAACTCCATTCACCTGCTGGCCAAATTCCGGCAGGAAATGGCCCTCAATGGCAACCGCGTGCGCGAAGCCGTATCGGTGACGTTGAGCGAAGCCGGCACGAGCATGATTTACACCAGCATCGTGCTGTTCGTGGGGTTCAGCATCTTCGCCTTCAGCGAGTTCGGCGGCACCAAGGCCCTGGGATTGTTAATGTCGGCTTCGTTGTTAATCACCAACTTTTCCAACCTGATTTTGCTGCCCGCCATGCTCATTACCTTCGACCACGGCAAAGGCAACCTCATCGATACCAATGCGTTGATTCGCCACTACGACGAGTCGTATCACGAAGAAGACGATGATGCCGAACTGAACCTGGCCCGCATGAGAAAGGAAGGCGACGTTGGCACTTATGAGATTTAATTGTTCAGCTGTTAGCTGTTAGCTAATGGCTGTTAGCGTTTTATATCACCCCGAAACGAGAAAAGCTAATAGCTAACCGCTATCAGCTAACAGCTAACAAAATGAAATACCCCGAATACAAGCAGCCGCTCAACTACGGCCAGCTCGGCGAGGA
>JAYSZD010000962.1:0-6855 GCA_043738185.1 Hymenobacter sp.
CCAACTTCAACGGCATCGACGTGGGCAACATTTCAACCCCAACCTTTACGGACCTGGACGGGGACGGGCTACTCGATATGCTGGTCGGGAATACGCTAAGCAGCAACTTCCTGACCCATTACGAGCAGGCGGCGCCCAACTCGGCCACCTTTACGCTGGTCACGGCCACCTTCAGCGCCCTTGTCGTGAGCAGTCCTCCGACCTTCACCGACCTGGACGGCAACGGGCTGCTCGATATGCTGGTGGGCGAAACCGCCGGCCGAATCCGTCACTACGAGCAAGCGGCGGCCAACTCCACCACCTTTACGCTGGTCACGACCAACTTCAGCGGCATTGCCGTGGGCCAAAGCTCAGCCCCGGTCTTCACGGACCTGGACGGCGACGGCCTGCTGGATATGCTGGTGGGGACGCAGGCCGGCACCCTGAGCCACTACGAGCAGGCCCCTAACTCGACCACCTTCACGCTGGTCACGGCCAGCTTCAACGGCATCAACGTAGGCCTCGCTGCGAAGCCCGCCGTCGCGGACCTGGACGGCGACGGCCTGCTGGATTTGCTGGTGGGAAACAGCGCCGGCACCCTGAGCCACTACGAGCAGGCGGCACCCAACGCCACCGCCTTCACCCTGGTCATGGCTGGCTTCAACGGCATTGCCGTGGGCGGCAGCGCGGCCCCGGCCTTTACGGACCTGGACGGGGACGGGCTGCTTGATATGGTGGTGGGCAAGCAGGATGGCACCCTGAACCGCTACGAGCAGGCGGGGCCGCCGCCCACCATCACGTCGTTCAGTCCGGCCAGCGGGCCGCAGGGCAGCCTGGTAACGGTGACGGGCACCAACCTGGCCACCACCACCAGCGTGCGCTTCGGCGAGCTGCCGGCGGCGTTCACAGTGAACTCGGCCACGCAGGTAACGGTGACCGTGCCGCGCGGGGCCAGCACCCACCCGCTGTACGTGAGCACGCCCGGCGGCGCGGGCCTGAGCGCCGCGGCCTTCGGCGTGACCAAGCTCGATAGTTACAACTTCCCCCTCGTCACGGCCAGCTTCAACACCCTGGACGTGGGCGACTCCTCAACCCCGGCCTTTGCCGACCTGGACGGGAACGGGCTGCTCGATATGCTGGTGGGGAAATTTGACGGTACCCTGAGCCACTACGAGCAGACGACGGCCAACGCCACCACCTTCGCCCTGGTCACGGCCAGCTTCAACACCATCGACGTGGGCAGTTCCTCGGCCCCGGCCCTCACCGACCTGGACGGGGACGGGCTGCTCGATTTGCTGGTGGGAAACAGCGCCGGCACGCTCAGTCACTACGAGCAGACAGCGGCCAACGCCACCACCTTTGCTCTGGTCACGGTCAGCTTCAATAACATTGACGTGGGCAGCCGTTCGGCCCCGGCCTTTACGGACCTGGACGGCGACGGGCGGCTGGACATGCTCGTGGGAGAAAGCTTCGGCATCCTGCGCCACTACGAGCAGACGGCGGCCAACGCGCCCACCTTCGCCCTGGTTACGGCCACCTTCAACACCATTGACGTGGGCAACTTCTCTGCCCCGGCCTTTGCCGACCTCGACGGGGACGGCCTGCTGGATTTGCTGGTGGGAAACAGCGGCGGCAACCTGAGCCACTACGAGCAGGCGGCGACCAACTCGCTCACCTTTGCCCTCGTTACGGCCACCTTCAACACGATTGACGTGGGCGACAACGCGGCCCCGTTCTTTACCGACCTGGACGGGGACGGCCTGCTCGATTTGCTAATAGGCAAATTCGACGGCACCCTGAGCCACTACGAGCAGGCGCCGCCCGTGCCCACCCTGGCCGGCCTCAGCCCTGCCGCCGAGCTGCCGGGCATGCCGGTGGTGCTCACCGGCACGGGCTTCACGGCCGGCAGCACCGTCAGCTTCGGCGGCGTGGCGGCCGGCAGCGTGACGGTGAATTCGCCCACTTCCCTCACGGCCGTGGTACCGCCCGGCGCGGCGGCGGGCAGCAGCGCCGTGGTCGTGACGACATCGGGGGGCAGCAGCCTGAGCGCCCCGGCCTTCGCGGTGCTGGGCGTGTACGACGGCGGCGCCCTCGACGCCTGCGCCGCCGCCGTGCCCGCCACGGCCAGCCTCAACGACGGGCAGTGGCATTACCTGTTCAGCTCCGACGGCCAGGTGGTAGCGGCTTATAACTACACCGGCGCCTCACTCGGCGACCTGACCGTGGACGTGCTGCGCGCCAACCCCGCCGCCGCCGTGCGCCAGGCCCTGGGGAGCGGCCCCTACCTCGACCGCAACTGGCACCTCACCAACAGCGCCGGCCGCTTCGACGGCCGCACCGTGGCCCTGCGCCTCTACGGTTTGAACACCGAGTTGGCCCGCCTGCAAGCCGCCGCCCCGGCCGTGCCCCTGGCCAACCTCCAGGCCACGCAATACAGCGGCCCCAACGAGGACTGCGACCCGGCCAACAACAGCCCCGCCGGCGAGCAGCGCACGCTGCCCGCCCCGGCCACGGCGCCCGCCGGCGCGCCCTGGTTCGTGGCTGAAATGAGCGTGGCCGACCACTTCTCCGAATTTTACCTGACGGGCAGCGCCCCCACGCTGCCGGTGGAGCTGACCGCCTTCAGGGCCACGGCCGAGGGGCCGGCCGCCGTGCGCCTGGCCTGGGCCACGGCCTCGGAGCAGAACAGCGACCGGTTTGAGGTCGAGCGCAGCGCCGACGGCCGCACGTTTGCCCGGATTGGGCGGGTGGCCGCCGCCGGCAGCAGCAGCAGCGCCCGCCGCTACGAGCTGCTGGACCTGCTTCCTCACCTCCCTTCCTACCCTTCTGCCCTGTTATACTACCGGCTGAAGCAGGTGGACGCGGACGGCACCTTCGCCTACTCGCCCGTGCGTAGCGTGGCCTTCACTGAGTCACTCCCTCACGCCCTCACCGTATTCCCCAACCCGGCCACCCACGCGGCCACCCTCACGGGTGCGGTACCGGGCACGGTGGTGACGGTGTACGACGCGCTGGGCCGCCTCGTGACCTCGGCTCCGGCCGACGCGGCGGGCATGGCGGCGCTGGTGCTGCCGGCCGGGCTGGCCGCGGGCGTATACATGGTACGTGCGGGGGCCCACGTGCTGCGCCTGACCGTAGCCCACCAGTAGCGGGCCGGCCCGGCCTACTGCCGACCACCCCGCCCGGCTCCCGACGAAGCAAGCCGCCGGCCGGGACACGCACAAAAAAAGCCTGGCGACGGCCAGGCTTTTTTTGTGGGAGAACGGGGGCCTTACGCGGACAAAGCGTCGTGACGGGCCTGCACCTGGACCAGGCAGTCCTGGTAGCCGGCGAGCTGCCGCTGGGCGGCGTCCAGCTCCCGGCTGCGGCGGAAGGCCCCACGGCCGCCCTGCCCACCGAGCTGCTGGTCCTGCAACGCTTCGCGCTCGCGCTTGAGGCCGCGCAGGCGAAGCTCCTCTTTGGTGCGGGCCTCGCCGGCGGGCATGGCGGCCACGCGGGTTTCGAGGGGTGTAATCTGGTCGGTGAGGGAGCTGATTTCGGCCGAGTCGGCCGTAGCCTCGTTGGTTTGCAGCGTGGCCGAGCGGGTGGCCGCCGTGATGCGGAACTCGGTGCGGTCGATGTCTTCCTGGGTGTCGGCCTTCACAGACAGGCAATCAGCGCGGGTGAGCAAAAGGGCTACGGGGTAAAGCATAACAGAAAAAAGGAATAGGTGAACGCGGCGCAGTGGCGTGCCGCGCCCCCCCAACGCCCGCGCCGCGCGCCGTAGTATTTTGATAGTCAATTATTTTATTTCGCTAGGCCAGCTCCCCGCTGGCCAGTCCGGCGCGCAGCAGGGCGGCCTCGTGCAGCAGTCCCTGGCGGCGGACGGCCAGCAGGGCAGCGACCACCGGGCCGGCCGGCGCTTCGGGGGCCAGCACGTCGGCGGCGGCTTCGAGCAGGCGGGCCAGCCAGCGACGGCGCAGGGCCAGGGCGGTGGCCTCGGCCGGGGTAGCGGCGGGCAGCGCGGCCAGCAGCCACGGGCCGGCGGCCAGCCGGGCGGCGGCCACGCGATGAACGCCGCGCAAAGCGGCCAGCTGCTGCTCCAGGCGCTGGGCCTGGTAGTGGCATTCGGCCAGCCGGGCCAGCACCAAGCTCGTACCCGGCAGGGTCGTACCCGACAGGGTGGGGCCGGCGGTAGGCAGGACCGGCGCGGGGGCTTCGGTGGTTTCAGCGGCGGCGGCGGTTAGGGCATCGGCCCAGGGGCGCAGCCAGGGCCGGGCGTGAGCGGGCAGCGCCTCGCGGCCGGTTTCGACCAAAGCCAGAAATTCGCGGCTCAGCCCCAGCCAGGGTGCCAGCCGGGCCTGGCTCAGCGAAAAATGGGCGCGCACGGCGCGTAGTTGGGGGGCATAGTCCATACCGGCAGCAGTAAGTAGTGGTGTTACGCAGTACTTGTCGCCGTTCTGCCGTACGCCTCACCCCCTAACCCCCTCTCCTGCGGAGAGGGGGAACTAGTATATAATATTTAGCTATCATAATCAATAGCTTAGATTAAGTGCTAGAGCTAGTTCCCCCTCTCCTGCGGAGAGGGGGTTAGGGGGTGAGGCGCACGGCAGAACAGCCTATGTGCGTAACATCAGGTAAGTAGTGGTGGCCCCGGCGGAGGGGCCGACGAAAACCTAACAACTTTTGGGCCGGGGTAAAATTGTGTTAGGTACCCGCAGGACCTAACAACTTTTGCAGCACCGTGAAAACCGGTTTGGTACCCGCAGGACCTAACAACTTTTGCGGCGCTGCGAGAACTGGTTAGGTAAAGGTGCGGCCACCACCGGCCCCGGCAACGCCGACGGTTGCATGCGCCGCCGGGCCACGGCGACCGAACGCGCCGGAGCCACCCCGCGCAACCGCCCGGCTAGTGTACCCAAGGGAAAGAGACGCATCTTTGCGCCTTCGCTTCTCAATGCCTGCCCCGTGGCGCACCGGATGTACCTGCTTGTTTTCTGCCTGCTTGCCAGCCTGACGCGGGTGGCGGCGCAGCCCGGCGCGGGCGGCACGACAGCCGGAAGCGTGGCAGTAGTCGCCGTGGGCGTGCTGCCGGACCGGGGCTACGCCTGGGAACAAATCCGCTCCGACACCGCCCTGGTTTTTGCCCCGGCCGACTCGCTGCGGCCGGGACAGGCCCGCCGGTTCTGGCTGAAGCTGGTACTACGCAACCCGAGCCGCTACACTGCCGCCACCCGGCTGCTGGTGCTACCCAACGTCGATAACACCCTGCATTACTTCGATGAGGATGCCCGGACCTGGCGCACCCGCCGGGCCGGCCTGCTGGTGCCCACCGACAGCCAACGCAACAAGGGGCCGCTGCCGCTGCTGCTGCCGGGCCAGGCCACCACCACCTGCTACGTACTGGTGCGGCTGGGCCAGCGGCCGGCTCTGCCGCCCGCCATGCACCTGGGGGTGAGCCTGGAGCCGGAAGCCGGGGCGCGGCAAACCGACCTTTTCTACCGGACCGCCTGGCTGGTGTCGCTGGCGGCGCTGCTGCTGCTGCTGCTCACCAACGTGCCCGCCTATGTGCGCTCCCGCGACCGGGCCACGCTGTATTATATCTGCACGCAGGTGGGGGCGGTGCTCTACGTGACGGCGTTTCGGGGCTATTTTAAGGTGCTGTGGCCGGCCCCGGTCTTCAGCCTGCTGGTGCGGCCCACCGGCATCGGCTACACCTACTCGCTCAACAATGTGCTGATGCACCTGAGCGTGGTGCTGCTGCTCACGGGTTTCGTGCAGATGACGCGGGCCTACCTGCCCACCCGCGCCCAGCTGCCCCGGCTCGATGCCGCGCTGCGCCGGGCGCTGCTGGGCTACTATGCTTTCACGGTGGTGGTGGGGCTGGTGAACGTGAGCGGCTTTTACGCGAACTACTACACCCTGCTCTTCGACAATATCCTGGTGATGGGAATAATGGCGCTGTTGCTGGCCACTACTTTAGCGGCCAACCGCCATCAGCTGCCGCTGGCCCGCACCTACCTGCTGGCCAATGTGCTGCCGCTGCTTTTTGTGATGGCTGTAGCAGTGAACAATGTCTTTATCAGCTTCAACAGCAATGGCAACCTGCTGCTGCCCGACCTGGCCATCCTCTCGCACGCCCTGTTCTTTTCGGCGGCCCTCAACCTGCGCCTCCAGAACGCGCAGCGTACCCTGCTGGCCAAAGAGGGCGAAGCCCAGGCGCTGGCCCTCGACATCGGCCAGCAGGAGCTGCGCCACCGGGAAATCGTGCTCAAAAACACGCATATTCAGACGGCGCTGCTGGCGTTGCAGCAGCGGCAGCAGGCCCGTGAGCTCCACACCGAGCAGCTGAGCGCCGATGTGCAGCAGCACGAGGCCATTAACCAGGAGCTGCAGGCCCAGCTCGAAGCCAACCAGCGCGAGCTGGCCTCCACCACCCTCTACGTGACCCAGAAAAACGCCCTGCTGGCCGAGCTGAAACAGCAGCTGCTGGAGCTGCGGCCCGGCAAGCCGCAGGAGCTGGCCGGCGTCAAGTCCATCCTGGAGTCCAGCCTGTATCTGGACGAGGACTGGAGCAAGTTCCGGCGGCACTTCGAGCAGGTGCACCCCCGCTTCTTTGAAGAGCTGGAAGCCCGCTACCCGGCCCTGACCAAGCACGAGCAGCGCCTCTATAGCTACTTCCACATCCAGCTCTCGACCAAGGAAATCGCGGCCCTGCTCAACATCGACCCGGCCAGCGTGCGCCGGGCCAAAACCCGCCTCTTCAGGAAGATTGCGGCAGCCGACAACGAGCCAGCTACGGAAAACCAGAGCAGCTTCGGAGACCGTGCACTGGAAAATGGGCCGGTGGCCCCGGCCGGGTCCCCAGGGGCCGAACCGGGTACCCCACCCGCGTAG
>JAYSZD010000963.1:0-2715 GCA_043738185.1 Hymenobacter sp.
GGCCGGGGCGGGTTCGCTGCTATACGTGGCGCAATCAGTCGGTATTTGGTTTTCTGAGTACCGTGGGATTCAACATGTCTTCCAGATTACCGTCCTTTAATAAATCAGCAATAGTAGCGCGGTGCCATTCGCGCGGTACTCCTCCAGCTTGGCCAGCAGCACGCGCAGCGAATCGGTTTTCGAGCGCAACTCCACTACAAACGGCGGGCAGACGTGCGCGAATTTCTCCTGCTGCTCTGGGCTCAGCGCGTTTCACTGCGCGGCGGGAACCCAGGAGGCATTTGGGGGAGCGCACGGCCCCATTGGGCAGCGTGTAGCCGGCGTTGGAATCGAATATTTCGCCGGCTTCGGGGGGCTGGTTCCACCACATGCCGAGTTAGGTGATGAGCCGGGCATTGCGTTTGTCGGTGAGCGAGAACGTGGGCGCCATAATCAGGATTTCGTGCTGGGCGTTGCGCTCAATGCGCCATTTGCGGTGCTGTTGGCAGAAGTCGAAAAACTCCGCCTCGCTCATGCGGCTCATGTAGGGGTCCTCCAAAACCAAAGGCTCGTCGGCAAAAAGCGGGTTCATTGCAAATGGCTTGTTGGTTGATTGGCAAGTTACGGTCGAAACGATTGACCGAAGCTGCGTGAAAAAGGCCAAACGAAAACAGCCGGACCGCCTCTATTGGCAGCCCGGCTGTTTTGGTTGGAGCGGCAGCTGCTTATCAGGCAGCTGCTTATCAGGCAGCTGCTTATCAGGCAGCTGCTTACCCTTGGTGTTATGCTCGGTTTCGAGCGAAGGTGAGCCCTACACCTTCACATCGTAGCGGTCCAGCATCATCACCTTGTCCCAGGCCTTCACGAACTGCTTCACGAAGCGCTTGTGGCCATCGGCCCCGGCGTACACTTCAGCCACGGCGCGCAGCTGGCTGTTGGCCCCAAATACCAGGTCGGCGCGGGTAGCCGAGTAGCGGTTTTTGCCCGAAGCGCGGTCGGTGAGCCAGAAGGTCATGCCGCGCGAGTCCGACTTCTTCCAGTCATAGTCGGTGCTGGTGAGCACGGTGAAGAAGTCGTTGCTCAGCACACCCACCCGGTCGGTGAAGATACCGTGGGCGGAGCCGTCGTGGTTGGCGTTCATGGCCCGCAGGCCACCCGTCAGCGCCACCCACTCGGGGGTGGTGAGCGAAAGAAGCTGCGCCTTGTCGAGGAAAATTTCCTCGGGCGAAACGCCCTGCGAAATCTTGTTGAAATCCTGGTCGAGGTAGTTGCGGAAACCGTCGGCCACCGGCTTCAGCCAAGTAAACATTTCGATATCGGTGAGTTCCTGCGTCGTATCGCGGCGGCCCGGCGTGAAAGGCACCGTAGTGGCCACGCCCGCATCAGCGGCCGCTTTTTCGAGCGCCGCGCAGCCGCCCAGCACGATAAGGTCGGCGAGCGATACGTGCTTACCGCTTTGGTCTTTGCTGTCCTTGTTCTGGCCGTTGAACTCCTCCATTACCGATTGCAGGGCCGCGATAACGGGCACCGTGCGGCGGTTCACTTCCCAGTCCTTTTGCGGCGCCAGCGCCAGGCGGCCACCGTTGGCCCCGCCGCGCTTGTCGCTGCTACGGTGCGTAACGGCCGCCGAAAAAGCGGTGTACACCAGGTCCGAAGCGGAAATTTCCGAAGCCAGAATCGACTTTTTCAGCGCCTCAATGTCCGCCGTGCCGATGATGGTATAATCGGCCACTGGAATCGGGTCCTGCCACAGTAGGTCGTTCTCGTTCACTTTCTCGGGGCCGAGGTAGCGCTCGCGCGGGCCCATGTCGCGGTGGGTCAGCTTGTACCACGCCTTGGAAAAAGCCTGGGTGAAGGCATCGAAATCGCCGAGGAACTTCTCGCACACCTTGCGGTATTCGGGGTCTTCCTTCAGGGCGATGTCGGAGGTCATCATCATCAGGTCGTTCATCTGGCCTTCGATGTGCGCGTCGGGCGTTTTGGGTGCGTTTTTGTCAACTGGGGTCCATTGCAGGGCGCCGGCTGGGCTCTTGGTCTGCTCCCATTCAAACTTGAACAGGTTGATGAGGTAGTCGTTGTCCCACTGCGTTGGGTTGGGCGTCCAGCTGCCCTCAATGCCGTTGGTGCTCGTATTTTCGGCGTTGCCCTTGCCTTTGGGGTTATGCCAGCCCAGGCCCATCTGCTCCATGGGCGCAATCTCGGGCTGCGCCCCGATTTCGGCGGCCGGCACCATGCCGTGGCTCTTGCCGAAGGCGTGGCCGCCGGCAATCAGGGCCACGGTTTCCTCGTTGTTCATGGCCATGCGGGTAAACGTCACGCGGATGTCCCGGGCCGAGCCCAGCGGGTCGCCTTTGCCGTAGGGGCCTTCGGGGTTCACGTAAATCAGGGCCTGGTGGGAGGCTGCCAGCGGGTTTTCGAGGTCGTAGTCGGCATCGCCGTTGCGGCCGCGCCAGCGCTTGTCGCGGCTTACCATTTCGTCGGGCGTGTGTTTCTTGTGCCCGTCCCATACCTCGGGGCCCCAGTAGGTGCTGGTGTCGGCCTCCCAGGCATCGTGGCGGCCGCCGGCGAAACCGTAAGTGGGGAAGCCCATGATTTCCAGTGCGCAGTTACCGGTCAGCACAATGAGGTCGGCCCAGGAAAGGGCGCTGCCGTACTTCTGCTTGATGGGCCAGATGAGGCGGCGCGACTTATCGGTGTTGCCGTTATCCCACCAGCTGTCGATGGGGGCAAAGCGCT
>JAYSZD010000964.1:0-2714 GCA_043738185.1 Hymenobacter sp.
GGCTGGTGGCAACAGTACGACTTAGGCCCGGCCGCGCCGCTGGAAATCACTTACCTCCCCGCTTCCCACTGGCACCGCCGTGGCCTGACCGATGTGAACCGCGTGCTCTGGGGCAGCTTCCTCATTCGGGTTGCGGATAAGTTGATTTACTTCGCCGGCGACACTTGCTACGCCGGGCATTTTGAGGAAATCGAAAAGCTGTTTGGGCCGCTCGACATCGTGCTGATGCCCATTGGCGCCTACAAACCGGCCTACATGATGGCCCGGAGCCACATGAACCCGCACGAGGCGGCCAAGGCCGCCAACGTGCTGCGGGCCGGCCACCTGGTGCCCATGCACTACGGCACGTTTGACTTGTCGGACGAGCCCGCCTCCGAGCCGCTCCGACAGCTCACCGACATCGCGGCCAGCGGCATGCTGCGCGGCGAGCTGCACGCGCCCGCCGTGGGCGAGGTGCTGCACTGGCAGGATTGGGAGTAACCGCCTATTTCTTGATTTCTGCCAGAAGCGCTTTGGCTTCCTCCTGATTTTCGCCGGCTTTAGCAGCGGTGGCGCTTGCCTCAGTGGCCAGCGCAGCGGCTTCCGCGTTGTTGCCGAGCTTGTGCTGCAGCTTGGCGCGGGCCATCAGGTAGAAATGGCTGCTATCGGCCGCAATGGCTTGCCGAATTAGCTGGTCTGCTTTGGTCAGCAAGGCTTTGTCGTTGACGAAAGCCGTAAGAAACAAGGTGGCTTCGTACAGGGTATAGCTATCCTGCGCCGCAAACTGCTGGCCGTAGGCCAAGGTGGCGTCAACGTAGGCCAGCCAGTTGCGCTGCGGCTGGCTAAAAAGGTAATGGATTTGGGCCAGTTGCTGCCACTGAGCGGCTTGGGCAGGCAGCAACCGGGCCATGGACTGCTGCAGCTTGCCAAGGCCCGCCAAGTCGTTTTGCTTGCCAAAAGGATAAGCCGCCTGGCTGATGATGCGCACAGCTTTCCGGCCGACAGCTTGCTGCCCGAACTGCGGCACAAAGGCCGACTGATTCTGTAGAAAATACTGCGACGCCGGCGACTCATACGCCACATACTGATTGAAAACGTATTCCAGATTTTTCTGAGAAGCCATTTCCTGGGCGCTCTGGGTTTTCAGGTACTCGCCCGTCACCTGACTGTGGAAACTTTCATCTTCCTGGATACCCGCACCGCTGCTCAAGGCATACAGGAGCGACGCGGTGCGGTCGCTGGACATGTAGCGCGCTTTCAGCGTGAAATACGCTTTGCCGGGATTGAGCGCGTCTTTGCCATCTTCCAGAAATGCCGTCGCTGCTTTGCCGCCACCGCTGCGGTGCAACGGCTCGCCTTCGGCAGTGAAGAACAAGTAGGCGGGCAACGACCTGATGCCATACCGGCTGGCCAGCACTTTGCCTTCGCCTTCGTCAATATTGGCCTTATAGCTTATAAAATTGGCATTGTAGTATTTACTCACGGCCAGGTCGGGAAAGACATCGCGGGCCATGCCCACGCAGGGTCCGCAGCTCGGCGACCAGGCATAGAAGAAGACGGGCTTGTGGGTCTTTTTGGCCGTCGCCAGCACATCGGCCCATGCTTCGCTTCGGAAAGCAACCCCGGCCGCCTGGCCGTGCGCCACAACCTGACTGAGCAGGAAAATCCAGACAATGAATAAGTGACGCATAGAGTAGTAGAATTGGGCGGGAGAAATTACAGGCTACTTGAAGCCCAGCCATTGGAGACCCGAATATAGAACCTAAAGCCGCCTGGCGGCACCGCTCGGCCGTTGCTGCGCAGTTCGCCCGGCGCCCATGGTGCACAGCGGCGCTTGCGGGCGCTACCTTTGTCGCCTATGTCGCCAACTCTCGTTTTAAGCCTCGTTGCGGGCTACTTTTCTGTTCTCATCGTCATCGCCCTGCTCACCTCTCGGGGGGCCACGAGTGAAAGTTTCTTTGTGGCGAACCGCAACGCGCCGTGGTACATGGTAGCGTTCGCCATGATTGGCACCTCACTCTCGGGCGTCACGTTTATCTCGGTGCCGGGCAACGTGTACGGCAAAAGCTGGAGCTACCTGGCGGTGGCCATGGGCTTTGTGGCCGGCTACATAGTCATCGGAACCGTACTGCTGCCGCTCTACTACCGGCTGCGGCTGGTGTCCATCTACACCTATCTGGAGCAGCGGTTTGGCTACTGGAGCTACAAAACGGGCGCCCTTTTCTTCCTAATTTCCAGGTCGTTGGGCTCGGCGCTGCGGCTGTACCTGGTGGCGGGCGTGCTGCAACTGGCGGTGTTTGATGCCATGGGCGTGCCGTTTTCCGTGACGGTGGTGGTCAGCATTATGTTCATCTACCTCTACACGTTTAAGGGTGGCCTGAAAACCATTTTGTGGACCGACACCTTCCAGACGCTGGCCATGCTGAGCTGCGTAGGCCTGAGCATCTACTTCATGGCCGATGCGCTCAATTACGGGTTCAGGCAGCTCGTGGGCTCGGTGCTGGACAGCCCCATGTCGCAGGTGTATTTTTCGGATTTTCGGGACGACAAGTTCTTCTGGAAGCAGTTTGCCTCCGGCATGTTCATCACCATCGTGATGACGGGCCTTGACCAGGACCTGATGCAGAAAAATCTGAGCTGCCGCAGCCTGGGCGAGGCCCAGAAAAACCTGTTCTGGTTCACGCCCGTCATCGTGGGCGTCAACATCATGTTCCTCACGCTGGGCGTGCTCATGT
>JAYSZD010000965.1:0-1094 GCA_043738185.1 Hymenobacter sp.
GAGGCGGTAGCTCACCGAGGCTTCGCGCAGCTTCACGAAGGAGCCGTCCTCAATCCACTTGTCGAACGTGTTGTAGGCGGCGGTGCTGCTGCCCTTGGCCACTTCGCCGCGCAGCTCGGCCTCATAGCCAGCCAGCCCGCCGAAGATGTCGCGGGTGCCCACGCGCTTTGTGAAGTTAAACACGTCGAAGTCCTGCTGGGTGTCGAACTGCACCCGTAGCACGAGGTTGCCCTTCAACAGGCCTACTTCGTTGATGAGCGAGGCCACGTAGCGCGGGTTGGGGTTGCCAAGCACGCCGCTTACTAGCGTGCCGGTGGGCTGGCCGTCGGCCCCGCGCTGCGGCACGTTGGGCGCCCCAAAGGTGCCCTGAATGCCGCGCTCACGCTGGGGCAGGCCGCCGGGCGTGAGCAGCAGCGAGCCGTCGGGCCGGCGGGCCGAGTAGGTACCGTAGTAGGTGCCCAGCGGCCGGCCCTCCACGGCTGCCACCAGCCCGAAGCCGTCGGGGAAGGTGAGCAGGCCATTGGGGATGTCAGTGATGCGGTTGGTGTTGTGGGTGAAGGTGGTGGTCACCGTCCACTTCACGGCCGCGCTTTGCACCGGCGTGGCGCGCACCAGCAACTCCACGCCCTGGTTGCGCATGTTGCCGATGTTGTCGAAGCGGCTCAAAAAGCCGCTGCTCGGGTTCAGGTCGCGGCGCAGCAGCAGGTCGGTCACTTTCTTGTCATAATACGAGAACTCCAGGCCCACCCGGTCGCCGAACAAGCTCAGGTCGGTGCCGATTTCAAACTCGGCCTGCCGCTCCGGGCCCAGCAGCGTGTTGCCCTGCAGCGTGGACGAAAGCAGGCCCGGCAGGGTGCCCGCCACCACCGGCCCGTAGTTGGTGAACCGGTCGTAGGGCCCGATGGCCGTCAGGTTGCCGGCCTGCCCGTAGGAAGCGCGCAGCTTGAGCTGGGGCACCAGCTTGGCCAGCGGCCCGTCTTTCCAGAATTTCTCCTCCGACAGCACGTAGGCCACGCTGGCCTTGGGGTAGTATTGGGTGCGGTTGCTGGGCCCATACACCGAGGCTACGTCCACGCGCAGGGCTCCGGTCAGAA
>JAYSZD010000966.1:0-2703 GCA_043738185.1 Hymenobacter sp.
CTCGGGGTAGTTGTTCAGCACCATGTTGGTGAGGTCGCCACCGTCGTCCAGAATCATGTTCAGAGGCTTGCGGTCTTCGCCGAAAAACAGCGTCTGCTCGATGCACCAGTTGAACTGCTCCTCGGTCATGTCCTTCCAGGCGTACACGGCCCCGCCGGCAGCGGCGATGGCGGCGGCGGCATGGTCCTGCGTCGAGAAAATGTTGCACGACGACCACGTTACCTCGGCGCCCAGGGCGGTGAGGGTTTCGATGAGCACCGCCGTTTGGATGGTCATGTGCAGACAGCCGGCAATGCGTGCGCCCTTGAAGGGCTGAGCAGCGCCAAACTCTTCGCGCAGGCTCATCAGGCCGGGCATTTCGGCTTCGGCCAGGCGGATTTCCTTGCGGCCCCACTCGGCCAGGCTCATGTCCTTTACTTTGTACGGAACGTACGTCTTCGTCGTGGTTTCCACCGTGATGCAGTTTAGTTATAGTATTCGGGGTTCAACTGCAAAGATACGGCCTTTGTTCAAAAGCCTGAAACGAAAAAACCCGCGTCGGTGAACGCGGGTTTTCTGCAGAAGCAAAAAGCTGGGCTACCGGCTTAGTTGTTTTGCGACAAGAAGCCTTTCAGTGCTTGAGCCGGGTCTGCGCTATCGGCCGTTCCGCTTACTACCACGGTGTACAACTTACCGGCTTCGTAAACTTTGGTGCCCGTGCCGGCGCCCGTGCCGCTACCCAATTCCGCTTTGGTAACGCCTGCATTATCCATAATGGAAAGTCTGTAATCGCCGGGCGTGAATTCGGTGAAAGGCGACGCCGTGTTGCTGGCCACGCCAGCGACGATATTAACTACCACCGGGCCGCCGGCAGTATTTGTGACCTGCGCCAAACGAATGGGATTCGATAAATTCTGCCCCAAATGAATAACCCGGATTTTTGCTTTACCGCTGGCCGGGGCCGTCAGGTCATCAGGGAACACGAAGCCGCTCACAGTAGCGGGGCTAGCCGCCGGGGCGGCGACAAAAGTATAGCTCCGGTCCTTCTCAACGGTGATGGCGGGCTGCGTAAGGACGGTCTGGGTGCCGGATGCCACCTGAACAATGCGACTACCGGTAGGTACACTCTGGTAGCCACTGCTCGCGCCATAGGTTTGAGACGCTTTTTGGCTGTTATCAACTAAAAACCGCAGGGTAGCTCCAGGAATGTGCGAGGCAGCATTCACGTAAGTGATGCGGCCTTGGTCGACAACTGGGGCCACGACGTCGTCTTTGCCGCAGGCGGTCAGTAGCAAGGTTGCCGGCAGCAGAACTTGAAAAGCGCGGCGGAAGAGGGAGGATGTGCTCATAGCAAATAGGCGTTTAATAAGTGAAACCTACCGGCCCGAATACGCCCGGCCGGCCCGGCCTGAACGTGCAAAGCAGTGGGTTTGTTGAGCCGGGGCCCGGAATTATTTTATTATTTCCACTGAATAGGCTTGGCAATCTGCCATACCTTTGTTAGCATGCACCTTATTCTTCGTATGCATTTCTTAACCTGGCAGATACGCTTTGCTGCTGTCGTGGCCTTGTCCACCGGTATTTTCTTGCCGACGCTGGCTCAGGACGTAAACACCATCCGGCTGAGCCCCGAGGATGCTACGCGCGGTTTCAACGGGGCCCAGCACAATTTCGACTTCCTGGCGCCTGGCGCGGAGGGCGATAAGTACCAGACCGCCGGTTTTTTTGGCCAGCGGCTGCGGCCCTATCTGGCCGGCAATCCCGAAGCCCTAGCAAGCCTGGACCGCTACCGCCGCCAAAAAACCATTTATCTGATTGACCGGCTGGTGGCAGTGAGCTCTTTTGGGGTGTACGGCCAGCAGATTTTTGCCCACGGGGACCCTCAGTATTTCAACAACAACCAGAAAGTGGCGCTGGGAGTATTCGCGACCAGCGTGCTGGCCACGGTGTTCATCAACCGCAATACCAACAGCTACCTGCAACGCGCCGTAAAAATGTACAACGAGTCGCCCGACGGTACTGGCGGGGCATTTTGGCAGCGGCTGCGCCCAACCTTCATTGGCCTCGGCGCGGCGCCCACGGGCCAGCCGCTGCTGGCTTTGCGCTGGACCGTGCGCTAAAATCCTCGTTTTCCCGTATTGGTTTATTGATGGAATACCCCTTGCCCGAAGCGGCTAGGCGCTACGTGGCCGCGCACTTGCACGACGACCCCGCGCACTTGGCCCTCCAAGCCCGCCGCCACCCCGGTTTACCCGTGCCCGAGCTGGTGCGCCAGATTCAGGCCCGCCAGAAGGCCCGCATCAAGCTGCCCGATTGGGCCGACAACCCCGATTTATTTTTTCCACCCACGCTGTCAGTCGAGCAGGCCTCATCGGCCCGCACGGCGGCCTTCAAAGCCAGCTTGGTGGAAGGCCAGCGTTTAGCCGACCTCACCGGTGGCTTCGGGGCCGATACGGCGCATTTCGCGGCCCGCATGGCGCACGTCGACTACGTGGAGCGCGACCCGAAGCTGGCGGCCATCGTGGGCTACAACCTGGCCCAATTGGGCGTGACTAATGTGGCCGTGCACGCCGAAGACGCGCTGGCTTTCCTCAAAAGCACGCCCCACCATTACGACTGGCTGTATCTCGACCCGGCGCGGCGCAACACCGCCGCCCGCAAGATTTTTCTGTTGCGCGACTGCGAGCCCGACGTGGTGAAGCTACTGCCGCTGCTATTGCACAA
>JAYSZD010000967.1:0-1089 GCA_043738185.1 Hymenobacter sp.
GCCGACGGCAAAGCTGCCGCCGAGCGCCAATACCGCGGCGCCACCGCCGAGCTTCAAAAAGCCAGCGACGAGCTGGCCCAGCTGCGTCTCACCCAGAAACGCCTCGTCACGGACTCGGCCGAAACCGGGGCTGCCTACCGCAAAACCCGCGGCCTCTACAACGACCTCACCAGCAGCTACGACAAGCTACTCAAGAACAGCGACCGGGAGCTGGCCAACAAGTCATCGGACTACAACAAAGTGGCCCGCGACCTGGCCCGCCGCGAGGCCGAGCTCGGCGCGCTGGACGTGTCGCTGCAAAAAAGCAAGGCCGAAAACGACCGTCTCGCCGCCGACCTTCAGGGCCGCGAAGCCCGCCTAACGGAATTAACCAAGGCCTTGGCTGACAAGGACAAAGCCGTGAACGACTTGCGGGCCCGCGTGAGCAAGGCTCTGCTCAGCTTCAACTCCAGCGACTTACAGGTGAAGTTGAAAGATGGCAAGGTATACGTGTCGCTGTCTGAGCAGCTGCTCTTTAAATCGGGCTCGACCAAAGTGGACGCCAAAGGTGCGGAAGCCCTTAAGCAGCTCGCTGCCGTGCTGCAGGAACAGAAAGACGTAAACGTGGTGGTGGAAGGCCACACCGACTCGGTGCCCATTGCGCGCGGCACGGCCGGCCTGACGGATAACTGGGACCTGAGCGCCCTGCGCGCCACCGAAATTGCCCGCCTGCTCACTACCAGCGGCGTGCCCCCGGAGCGGGTCACGGCCTCGGGCCGCGGCAAATACGTACCCATAGCAGCCAACGACACCCCTGCCAATAAGGCCCTGAACCGCCGCACCGAAATCATCCTCACGCCCAAGCTCGACGACCTGTTTCAGATTCTGGACGGGAATTCGTCGGGCGCGCCGGTGCCTCCAGCGGACAAGTAGCCGTGGTTGAAGGCTGCTTGAGCTGTTTAGAAAGTGTAAAATGCTGCTATCCTTCGCTGCGCTCGGGATGACAGTCATTATAAAGGACAACTTCCCAAACAGCTTCAACAATAAAAAGCAAGCCCCGAAATCGGGGCTGGCTTTTTTTGGTAGTTAACCTCACGCCCTACAGTGTGA
>JAYSZD010000968.1:0-1087 GCA_043738185.1 Hymenobacter sp.
GCTTACCAGGCCTTGTTTGCCGGCCGCTCGCTGGTGGGCCTCGACGTGGCCGTGGCCGTGCCCGAGATGGTGGAACAGGGCTTTGTGGCCCTGCTGGACTGCGTGTACCGGACCGGCGAAACCCACCACGGCACCGACACGCCGTTTGCGGCGGCCCCGGCCCCGGGCCAGCTGGCCCACCCGACGTACTATAACTTTTCCTTTCAGGCCTACCGCGAAGCCGGGCAAGTGGCCGGGGTTTCCATCTTTGCTTACGACGTGACCGAGCAGGTGCGGGCCCGCCAGGAGCGCGAAGCCCAGCGCCAGCAGCTCCGGGACATCTTCGAGCAGGCCCCGGTGGCTATCTGCGTGTTTGGCGGCCCGGCCCACACGCTCGATGTCATCAACCCCAGCATGGCCGCCATCATGGGCCGGCCGCTGGCGCAGCTCGTTGGCCAGCCCCTGCTGGCGGCCCTGCCCGAAATTGCCGACCAGGGGTTTGCCGCGCTGCTCGACCAGGTGCGCGACACCCGGGTGCCGTACCTGGCCCACGAGCAGCAGGCGCACTGGCTGCGCGACGGCCAGCCCTACACCGGGTATCTGGACTACGTGTACCAGCCGCTGCGCAACGCGCAGGGCGCGGTGGCGGGCGTGGTGTGCGTGGCCGTGGAAGTGACCGAGCAGGTGCGCGCCCGCCAGCAGGTGCTCGACGCCAACCAGGCCCTGAGCGCCGCCAACGAGCAGCTCACGCGCACCAACGTGGACCTGGACAACTTCATCTACACCGCCTCCCACGACCTCAAAGCGCCCATCACCAACATCGAGGGCCTGCTCGACACGCTGCGCCACGAACTGCCCGAACAGCCCCCCACCGGGGAGGTGGCCTACATCCTGGACCTGATGCAGGAGTCGGTGGAACGCTTCAAGCGCACCATCGAGCACCTGACGGCCGTGAGCAAGCTGCAAAAAGAGCACGACCCGCCCACGGCGCAGGTGGTGCTGGCCCCCGTGCTCGAAGACGTGCGCCAGGACCTGGCCCCGCTGCTGCTGCAAACCGGCGGGCGGCTGCACGCGCACGTGGCGGCGTGCCCCCCGCTCCGGTTCGCGG
>JAYSZD010000969.1:0-6789 GCA_043738185.1 Hymenobacter sp.
GTTGGCGGCCTGGTAGGTATTCACGGCGGCCAGGTTGCGGGTGCCGGCACTGCTGGTGCCAGTGGCCGGGTCGTCGTTGGGGTCAATGAGCTGCGTGGGCTGGTAAAGCAGGCCCTGGGCCGAAACGGTGAGCTCGCCGCGCTGCTTGAGGCTGTAGTTGTCGGTAACGGTGAGCGGTGCCGCAAACTGAACCAGCATGCCCTCGTAGCGCTCCAGGTCCCGCGCTGAAAAAGCGGCGTTCTGGAGCAGCACAAAGGCCGGCAGTGTCAGGCCGCTGGCCAGCACGGTTACCTGCGGGTCGAGCAGCACGGCCTGGGTGAAGGAGGGCGCGGCGCTATCTTCCCGCACCGTGCCGGTGATGCGCACTCGGTCGCCCACGGCCACTTTCGGGTCTGGCTGCACCACAAAAATTGCATCCGATGTGGCGGGGTTGCCGTCGGCCGTGGCCGTTTCGTCCTGCACGTGGAAGCCGGCCGGCTTCAAGCCCTTGTACACGCCCGTCACCACGGCTTCGATGGTGTAGGTGCCCGCTTTGGCTTCAGTGCCAGCGCCCTGAATGGTACCAATGGACTGGGCACCAGCCTGAGCTGCGCCCAACAAAAAACCGGCAAAAAGAACAAGCGAAAAGCGCATCGAAAAAGCGACAGGAGGAGAATAAGGGAGTAAATATATCTGCCACAAAATTCACCGCTCTCAGTTCCTCGTTTGCGCCGGTGCCGCGTTAGCCCGCAAAACGGCCCCACCGCTGGCCGGCCCCGGCGCCTGGTGCTGGTCCGGCCTTAGCGGCCCACCAGCCCAAACCGCTCGCCGCGCACATCGAAAATGACGGTGTGCCCGACGAAAGGCTCGTTGCCCAGCATGCCGCCCATGCCGGAAAAGCGCATCATCAGGCTTTGCGTGAAGCTCGTGCCCTCAATGTAGGTCACGGTGCGCAGCGGCAGCGCCATGCTTCCCAGCCGCAGCGCCGCCGTAGTAGCCACTGTGTGCGAAGTCAGGGTTTTGCCCCAGGAATTGACGCCTACCGTGTGCGTGGGGGCGCCGGGCTGGGCCAGGGCCTGCCAGTTGGTCTGGCTGGTGAGCAGATTAAAGGCGCTGGCGCCGGAATCGAAAAGCAGCTCCTTTTCTTCGCCCTGCAAACCCAGGCGCAGCAGCACGCGACGGTTGACGAAGGCTAGCGGTACGAAGGTGGCCCGGCGCGCCAGGCTGTCGGGCGCCTCGGCCAGCAGGCTGAAGCGGCGGCGGGCGTAGTCGAGCACCAGGGCGCGGTTGGCCAGCACGTCGGCTCCCAGCGTGCCAATGACGAAGGGCGCAGTGCTGTCGGCGGGCAGCTGGGCCTCGCCCTGGGGCAGCACCCGCAGCCAGTGCGCCCGCACCAGTCCCTGCCCCAGCGCAAAGCGGAAGTTGCGCACGGTATCGAGGCGAGGCGCGCCGGCAAAGGGCAGGGCGGGATAGCGGGCCTGCAGCGCGGCCAGGGAGCGGGCATAAAGTACCGAGTAGGGCGCGCCCGTGTCGAACTGCAGGTAGCAGGTGCGGGCGCAGCCGGGCAGCTGCACCGGTACCAGCAGCGCCGCGTGCGGCATGGCCCGACCCTGACTTGTATCGGCCCGCCACACGAACTGGCAGGAGGCAGGCAGCCCCGCTACCACCAGCTGATTGGGCGGCGGCAGGAACCGCTGGCGCATGTAGAAATAGCCGCCGATGCCGCCGGCCACGAGCAGGGCCAGCACCGAAAAAAGGATTTTGAACAGGGGCCTCATGAGGTGGGAGGGGGTTGGTTTAGTATGCCCCAAAAGTATCCTGCCTCCTCCCCGAAGCCCGGCGTCATTTTACCGTCATTTTGCCGCCAATCAAACTAAAAAACTGATTTACAAGGTGTTTATTTGGATGATAAACTTGTTCCTAAAATAGGAAAAAGCACAAAATCAACGGTCATGCTGACCTTTCCTTTTTCATTTCTGCTCATTTAGGAATAAGGCTTTTATCTACAATCGGTAGCGGTACAAGTCGAGCCGGCCCCGGCGCAGCTGCCGCTGGTAATACACCACCGTGAGCGCATTGGCCACGTACGTGAGCACCAGCACGCCCAGGAATATGCCGGGTACCACCAGCTGGAAGTGGCGGGCGACCACCTGAGCAACTATCGCCAGCAGAAAGACGAAAAAGCTGGCCACCTGCCACAGCAACTGGAAGCCCAGCACCCGGCGGCCCAGCGCGGCCACGTGCGCCGTGCGGTAGCGCCGGGCACGCCACAGCAGCCACGGCATCACCAAATTGAGGAAGGGCAGCACCAGAAAGCTGAGCGCGCTCAGGTTGAGGAGCTGCAGAAACTCCGGGTCGTCGATTAGGGCAGGGGCCGGGACTAGCGGTGGAGCTGGCAGTCCCGGCGCGGTCGGTGGGGCCTCGTGGCGCAGGTCCTCCAGCGAAACCTGCAGGGCTGCGGCCAGGGCCTGCACGGTGTGGCCGCGCGGCACGGTTTCGCCCTGCTCCACCCGCTGAATGGTGCGCAGGCTTACGCCCGATTGTTCGGCAAGGACCTCCTGAGACATCCCTTTGCTTTTGCGCAGGGCTAAAATGCGGGCGGCAGAAAACATAAACCAGCAGCGGGGAAACCCCTCGCCATGTAAATCGCTTCAAAGGTAGAAGCAGCTGGCGCGGCTTCCAATGCTCCCCGGTAAGGCGCCCGGGCCGTAGCCAACTGCACCCGTTCGCCGGTTCTCCAAACCCAATTTGCCGTATACCCAGCCCATGATTCCGCTCATAACCCACACGCCCCGCCTGCTGCTGCTGGCCGCCAGCCGGGCCCTGCTCACCGCCGAGCTGCACAAGCCGCAATATTTTCCCGTGCTACTGGGCGCGGCTCTGCCCGCCGACTGGCCGCCCGGCCAGTACGACCGCGCAACCATGGCCCACTCGCTGGAGCAGCTCACGGCCGGCGGGCGCACCGCTGCCGGCTGGTACGGCTGGTACGCGCTGCGCAAAGCGGAAGGCGACACGCCGCGTACCCTCATCGGGGCCGGTGGCTTCATGGGTCCGCCCGATGCGACCGGCATGGCTGAAATCGGTTTTGCCATTGCCGCCGATTGGCGCGGCCAGGGGCTGGCTACCGAGCTGGTAGCCGGGCTGGTGCAGCAGGCTGCCGCCACCGGCATGGTGCTGCAACTGGTGGCCCACACCGATGCCGACAACCTGGCCAGTCAGCGCGTGCTGGCCGGCAACGGGTTTGAGCCGGAGGGCATCACCCCCGATGGCCGCCTGCGCTTCGAGCGCGCGGTGGTACCGGTGGCCGATGCGGCGTTGGGAGCCGCCGGCGCTTGAGGGGGGCGTAGCGCCCCGGCCCCAACTGCCGCTCCGGAAAGCGGAATCGCGCGGTGGCCGCAGCTAAGCGGGCAGGTGCGACGTAGAAGGTGAAAACACTCTTTCCTTCCATTCAAGCACTTTTTGTCATGCACCGTTTCTTGTTTCTCTTGCTGCTGGTTGCGGCGGCCCTCACGGGTTCCGTGGCCGCGCAGTCCAGTGCTGAAGGGCTGCCGCCCCGGCCGAACCCCTTCAAATTCGTGAACGACGAGGCTGGGCTTATGGAGCCGGCCGATGCCAAAAAGCTGGAAAGTGGCCTGCGGCGCTATGCCGATAACACCGGCACCCAGATAGTAGTGGTAACTGTGCCCACCCTAGGCGGGCGCAACGTGGCCGACTACGGCCGGGCCCTGGGCACGGCCTGGGGCGTGGGCCAGCGCGATAAAGACAATGGCGTGGTGGTACTGCTCAGCGGGCAGGAGCGGCAGGTAACCATTCAGCCCGGCAGCGGGCTGGCCGCCACCATCACCCCGACCGTGACCAGCCGCGTCATCGCCGAAATGACTCCCGGCTTCAAGCAGGGCAACTACTTCGTCGGGCTGCGCACCGGTCTCAACACACTCATGGCCACGGCAAACTCCGACTCGGCCCCGCAGGCGGCTCAATCGGCCGCCGCTTCTTCTCGTGACGCACCGGGCGCTGCGGCAGGTGCTGACGCTGTTGGTGCCAGCCCGTCGGGCACGGCTGAAACACCGGTTGACAGTCCCCCCTTCGACCCAATGCTGTCGTCCCCTGTCGAGCCTGAATCGTCGGGGCTAGGCTTAGGGGCGCTGCTACTCGGGGCGCTAGCGGTTGGTGGCGTACTGTGGTTTTTGGTGCGAATGTTCCGGCGCCGCAGTGCTGCCCCGGCCCCAGCCAATCCGGTGAGTTCAGTCAATAGCGGACCGGCCAATGCTACCCCCGACTTCTTGGCTAACCGGCCAAATGGCCCCGCAGGTAATTATGGACCAGGTAACTACGGCCGCAGCAACAACAATAACAATAGCTCAAACCAAGGCGGTGGTATGGGCATGGGCGGCATTCTGGCCACCGGCGCGGCGGCGGCGGCGGGCGCTTACATCGGCAACCGCATGGCCTCGGGCCCGGACACGAGCGGCAGCAGTCTGGGCAACGAAGGCCATGCCGGTAACCTGGGCGCTGGCACGGCGGCCGGCCTGGGTGGGGCTGCCCCGGGTGGTGCGGGCACGGGTGCCGCCAACGACTATTTCGCGTCGCGCGATGGTGGGAGCACCGGGAACGCCACCCCCGATTATTTTTCCGCTGAAGACACACCCGACAACTCGGGCGACTATTTCTCGGCCGATGACAACTCTTCCTACGACGACCCCAATTCGGGCGACGCTGGCGGGGGTGGCTTCGATGGCGACGACGATAACAGCGGTTCCTGGTAGGTTACCAGCGCTGAAAAAAGGAAAGGGCTGCGGTGCGAAATGCGTCGGAGCCCTTTTCTTTGTCCGGCCGGGCTTTTCTGTCCCCGCCTCGCTATCGCCGCCAAAACCCATGTCCGTAACCGATACCCACAAATCGGCACCGCAACTAGCGCCCGTGCTGGAAACCGCCCGCTTGCTACTGCGCAGCATCAATCCGGCCGATTTTCCCACCCACCTGGCCATGGCCCGCGAGCCTGCTTTCCACCGCTACCTGAGTGCGGAGCCTTTGTCAGCCGAAGAGCATTGGAAAATGTTATTGCGCAGCGTCGGCCACTGGGCAATGCTTGGGTATGGGTTTTGGGCCATTGAAGAAAAGGCGACAGGGGCGTATATCGGCGGGGTCGGCTACCTCCATCTAAAGCGTGAGATTGTTCCGGAAATTGGCGACACGCCAGAAGTTGGCTGGGTGCTGGCGCCTGCCGTGCACGGCCAGGGCTACGCCACTGAGGCCGTAGCGGCGGCCATTGCCTGGGGCGACGCGCACTTCGGCCACGCCCGCACCGTGTGCATCATCCACCCCGACAACCAGCCGTCGCTGCGGTTGGCCCAGAAATTCGGCTACCGCGAATACGCCCGCACCACCTACCACGGCGAGCCCATCGTACTGCTGGAGCGGGCCGGCCGGGAATAGTTGCTTGGTCCACCAATAGCTTCCGCCAACTGCTTATGCCTACCCGTTTTGACAGTGTAATTTTCGACCTCGACGGCACCCTCTGGGATGCTTCGGCGGCTATCACCCTGGCCTTTCAGACGGCCAGGAACAGCGTTGACTACATCGAAAATGACGTGACCCTGGCCCAGGTGCAGGCCGTGACCGGCCTGCCCTACGAGACGGTGTACGAGCGGCTGTTTCCCAGCCTGCCCGCCGCTAGGCTCGACGAATACCGTGCCCTGTGCGCCGCGCAGGAGCTGAAAGCCGCACAAGTCCCCGGCGGTACTCTCTACCCCGGTCTGGAAACCACCCTGGCTTACCTGCGCGACCGCAGCTACCGGCTATTCATTGTCAGTAACTGCCAGTTGGGCTACGTGGAGGCATTTTTTGAGAATAGCAAATTAGCCTCATACTTCGAAGGCCACCAGTGCTTCGGTACTAAAAAGCTGCCCAAGTCTGAGAATATTCGTGAAATAGTAGCGCAGTTTGGCCTGCAAGCGCCCGTGTACGTGGGCGACACCCCCGGCGACCTGGCCGCCAGTCGGGCTGCGGGCGTACCCTTCATTTTTGCTGCCTACGGGTTTGGCCAGCTCACGGCGGCCGAAGCGCCGGTGCGCATCGCCCAGCTCAGCGACTTGCAGGCGATGCTTTGAGCGACTGCCAGCTTGTTGTTAGCTGCTCGGGTTGAGAAGGGGAGTGTTGAATACCAATGAGGAACCCGAGCAATTGACAGCGTAACAGAATACGATGACCCGTTTGCTTTGGTACGACTGCTTGCCGCTGGCTTGCCAACGTTTGCATGGGCGTGGCCGGCTCCACGTTCGACGAGTTGGGAAAGGCCAGGCCCGGGGTGACACGCGGTGCCTTCGGCCCGCGGCTAAAAGGCAGTGAGCAGTGAACCCGTTTCTTGCTCACTGTTCACTGATTCTCATTAGCGCCGCTGCGACGACTCGCGTATCAGCAGCTTGGGCTTGAGGATGATGGGTTTGGGCGGGCCCTGACTTTTGGGGCCGCTTTTCAGCATCTTTTGCAGCAGCTGCACGGCGGCCTTGCCCATCTGCTCCGAGCGCTGGTCCACGGTGCTGAGCGTGGGCTCGGTGAGGGTAGTGAACATTTCGTTGCTGAAGCCCACGATGGCCACGTCCTGCGGCACGCGCAGCCGGTGGGCCTTCACCACCTGCAGGGCCCCCACGGCCGACAGGTCGTTGGACGAAAACACGCCGTCGGGGCGCTGGCGCAGCTTCAACAGCTGGCGCATGGCGTGGGCACCGTTCTTCTGGTTGAGCTCGAAAAAGGCCATGAGGTCATCGTCCAGGGGCAGGCCGTGGGCGGTGAGGGCATCCAGATAAGCCT
>JAYSZD010000970.1:0-1084 GCA_043738185.1 Hymenobacter sp.
TTCCGGCGTGCGGGTGGTCCCGAATGAAGCCAACGAAAAGGTAATCATGTTATGGTCGAACCCCTGCCGGATGAAACTTGCGCCGGCCCGGTCCTGCGCGTTGGGCTGCTCCACGTAGTTGTAGCCGTTAAAAAGCTCCAGGCCGAGGTAGCCGCCGTTGAAGCGGGTGAACATGCGGCCCGAATCGGCCAGCATCAATTTGGCATTGCCCGATTGCTGGGTGTGGTCGTAAATCATAACGCCGTGCAGCTGGTCACCATTTTCGCCGGATTTGCGTTCCACTTTGATGGTGTAGCCCGGAATCCCGTTGTAGAAAACCCCGGCTCGGATGTCCAAAGCAAGCTTTTGCTGGCGCACGTCCCAA
This sequence comes from Hymenobacter sp., assembly GCA_043738185.1. Taxonomy (GTDB): domain Bacteria; phylum Bacteroidota; class Bacteroidia; order Cytophagales; family Hymenobacteraceae; genus Hymenobacter. The sequence continues at coordinate 365 of JAYSZD010000970.1, forward strand.
AGCAAGCTGTAAGCCTTGAGGTTAGCCCGTGGAACGATGGTTTCATTAAACCAAAAGGCACCAATGGCCAAGCCAACCGTGAGCAGGAATACCGGCCGCAAAATTCGGGTCAGGGCAATACCCGATGCTTTGATTGCCGTGAGCTCGTGGTGTTCGCCCAAATTGCCGTAGGTCATCAACGACGACAGTAGTACGGCGAGGGGCAGCGATACCGGCACAATGAGCACACTGAAATAGAACAGCAGTTGCAGTAGCACCGCCGTTCCCAAATCCTTGCCGATAATATCGTCGAGGTATTTTAACAGCGTATGCGTGAGCAGAATAAATTGGACTACCGCAAACGTGAGCAGAAATGGTCCAGCAAAGGCCTTTAAAATCAGCTTATCGAGCTTTTTGAGCATAAATCAGGGCAACTGGAATGAACTGCTACCAGTAGGTGAACGAAACACCACACGAAAAAGTACCGGACGACAAAACGCTTCCTAATACTGATTCTCGCCAGGCACTATCCTCCTACCTGCTCGCGCAATTTGGCCACCAGGCTTTCCCAGAGTTCCTGCTGCTCCTCGGCGTCGTGGCCGGCAGAGTAGTCTACCACCCGCAAATACACCTCATCGGTTACCTGTGAGGAGTCAAGCGTAAACTCCAAAAAGTTGGCGTCGGCCACCGGCTGCCGGTGTTCGTCGAGGAACACGAACCGAACCCCGCGGTTCAGGCGTT
>JAYSZD010000971.1:0-1083 GCA_043738185.1 Hymenobacter sp.
GTTCTTCCTGGCCTATTTCTACCCCCGCGTGGCCGTGTACGACGACTACGCCGGCTGGGACCGGCTGCCGTTCGTGGACAGCAAGGAGTTCTACAACGATTTCAACGACTACCGCCTGAGCGTACAAGTGCCCGCCAACTACATCGTCTGGGCCACCGGCACCCTCCAAAACCCCGACCAGGTGCTGCAAAAAGCCGCCGCCAAGCGCCTCAAACAGTCCTTCACCAGCGACAAAGTTATTCACGTGGCCACCGCCGCCGACCTGGCCAAGAAGTCCATTACCGCCCAAAACCCCACCAACACCTGGGTCTGGACCGCCAATGACATCTCCGACGTCACCGTGGGCCTGAGCAGCGGTTACGTCTGGGACGCCGCCAGCGTGGTGGTGGACGCCCGCACCAAGCGCCGCGCCAGCATGCAAGCCGCCTTTGCCGATTCCACGGCCAATTTCCACCAGTCCGTCAAATTCGGGCAGTATGCGCTGGGCTGGTTTTCGGACCCCAACAACTGGCCCGGCGTGGCCTACCCGTTCCCCAAAATGACGGCTTTCCAGGGCTTCGCCGACATGGAATACCCCATGATGCTGAACGACAGCCCCCAGGAGGACCCCAAGTTCGGTCAGTTTGTGCAGGACCACGAAATCGTACACACCTACTTCCCCTTCTACATGGGCATCAACGAAAGCCGCTTCGCCTACATGGACGAGGGCTGGGCCACCACCTTCGAGCGCCTCATCAATACCAGCCAGAACGGCGCCGCCTACGCCGATGATTTCTACAAGAAATTCCGCGTCAGCCGCTGGATAAACGACCGCAACTCGGCCCAGGACCTGCCCATCATCACGCCCAGCAGCGAGCTGCGCGCCGGCTACGGCAACAATGCCTACGGCAAGCCCTCGCTCAGCTACTTTGCCCTGAAAGACATGCTCGGCGATGCGATGTTCAAGAAATGCCTGCACGCCTTTATGGCCGACTGGCACGGCAAACACCCCATTCCGTGGGATTATTTCAACTCCTTCAGCACCACCTCGGGCCAGAACCTGAACTGGTTTTTCCAGAACTGGTTTTTCACCAATAATTACAT
>JAYSZD010000972.1:0-6772 GCA_043738185.1 Hymenobacter sp.
CTGGGCGCGACGCGAACGGAGTTTTTCGCCGAACTCGGCGTTGGACAGCGCCCGGATTTCGGGGGGCCAGTCCCGGAGGGCATCCGCGATGCGGGCATCGGTCAACGCTAAGCGCACGGAGTCGGCGACCTGCCGAAAGTCCTCGGCGGAAAGGTAGACCAGCAGCGATTTGTCCATGGGTCGGCCGGCGCGGTTGAGCCCTTCCACGTCCCCCATTTTGATGCGGCGGTCAAACGTTTGGTAGTTGGGCTTAAACCAACTCACCACCCGGGTCAGCAGGCCGTCGTCGAACTTGAAAAAGGCGTGGTCCCGGTCGCGGGGAATGGCCCGGTAGCGCACCGTGCGGCCGGAGCCGGCAAACGAGGCCCAACGCCACTGGTCCTCGCGGCGGCTCCAGTCGCCGAGCCACATGTCAAACAAGCGGCTCCGCAGGTAGTGGCGGGCATCGACTTGGTGGCGGTTGTCCCGGAGCAGGCGCTCAAACGTGTTGCGGGAGCTGAGCACCCGTGGCGAGCGGCCGAAGCTGGCCACCATGCGCTGGTCGCCGTCGGGGCGTTCTTCCAGCAGGTACAGGGCGCGGGCGTAATCCGGTCGAAACACGCCCAGCGCCGGGTCATCGGCCAGGTACACTATGCGGGGATTGGTGTGGTACACCCCCGCCGCGTCGGCCAGCGCCGGCACCATATACGCTCCGTAGGGGTGAATGACGCTGGTCTGGTCCTTCATCAAACGCCCCACCCAGCCGTCCCGCAGGCCTTCGGGCAGGGCCTTGGTGGCGTCCTTGTCCACGGAGCGCAACACAAACTGCTGACCGTCAGGAGTTGTTAGCCACAGGTTTTGAGTTTGGAAGCCGCCGCCCTTGCGGAGCGGGACCAATCCGCCGGGCACGGCCGAGCGTAGCCACAGCACGGGGACTTTTACGGGCATCGCCCACACCCGGCGGTAGTGCTCACCCCAGAGCAATTGGTGCAGGGTACCGCGCTGGTACTGGACCCCGGCAGCCACGCGCACCGAATCGGCTCCCACGGGTACCGGCACTGCCCGGGCCAGGGGCGCGGGCGGCTGGCAAGCGGCCAGTCCCAGTGCCAGCCCCAGTAGGAGATTTATCCTCCCGGCTCTGCCCCGCTTCATCAAGCGGCTACCAGCTCCTGATGTGTCACCGGCATCCGGGGCCGCAAGTAGGGTTGAGCGAACTGCAGCAATTGGGCCCAGCCCTCGGCTGGTAGGTTCAGGCACTCGGTGGCGGGGTCAAAGCTGAGCGCGGGGTTGAGCGTCGTAAGCAGAGCGGCCCAATCCGTTACGGGGCGATGGGAGTCGGCGGCGGCGTGGGCGCTGACTTGCGCCTGCAAATCGGCGGCGACGTGCAGCTGGACAGCGGGAGGCAGGCAGGAAAAAGCAATGAGCAGCATAAGAGAGCGGATTATTTCAGCAAATGGCTTCCGATGGATTGGTCATTGCTATACGGGTGCGGCCGGATAAACGCAGAGTAAAGCCCGCAAAATATCATCCACCAAACAACCTCGGGTACGCGACCGGGGTAAGAGAAGGCTTGGAAATAAGTTGGACGGTCATTGAAAAACAGGCTTTCAGAATGTGCTGTCCACCTTAATTTTTATTCTCACGCCCGGCCCCATCGTATGGAACTACTCTTCCTTGTCTTGCTGATTTTGTTGAACGGGGCGTCTGCCATGTCGAAAATCACCCTGGTATCGGCACTCCGGGCCGGGAAGAAATTTACCTGGCGGGGCCACCGCTTCGAGACAGTGGGCGAGGACCGCAGCCACCTCGGCAAAGTGCTGAGTTAGCTTAAGCCCAGCGAATAGCTCCCGTCCACTTCACCCGCAACTGCTTTGCCCGACTCGTTCCTTTAGCAGATTACCCCGCTTTTTTTCTCTCCCTTTCTTATTTCCTGACATGACCCGACTACTCTGCTTTTTATTTTCGCTGCTGCTGCTCAGCTGTGAAGGTCCCCAGGCCGAAGACCAGCTGCGCCAGCGCGAAGCCGACCTGACCCGGCGCGAGCAGGAGCTCACCCAACGCGAGAATGCCCTGGCCCTGCGCGAGAAGCTGCCGGCCCCGCCTGCCGCCACGCCCGACACCCTTCGCCCGCTGGCCCCGGCCGATTCAGTGCGCGCCCGGGCCTTCGCCGGTACCTGGGCCGTGCGCATGAACTGCATCGAGGCCGACTGTCCGGGCTCGGCCATCGGCGACAGCAAAAGCGAGCAGTGGGACGTAAGCTATGCCGTCGGCACCTTCACCGTCCGGGCCCGGGCCAACAACCAGCTTACCCGCGTGTACACCGGTGCCCTGGCGGGCAGCACGCTGGAGCTGACGGCCCAGCACCTGCCCGGCGAGCGGCTGCCCGACGCGGTTATCACGGTGCAGCTGCAAGCAGTAGACGACCAGCATCTGGAGGGCCGCCGGGAGATTAACCGGCCCGCTCCCTGCCGCATCGTGTACGCCCTGGCCCTGACAAAAGGGGAGGAATCCATCCGTTAAGCCCGCCCCATGTTGTTCTTAACGCCCTTGCTGCTCAACGCCCTGGATTTTTCACTGCCGCTGAAAAACCCGGTCATTATCTTTTCGCTGGTTCTGTTCATCATTCTCTTTGCGCCCCTGTTGCTGCAGCGCATCAAAGTGCCGCACATCATTGGGCTGATTCTGGCGGGCACGCTGGTGGGCCCCTACGGCCTGAACCTGCTGCGCCGCGACAGCAGCATCGTGCTGTTCGGCACGGTGGGCCTGCTTTACATCATGTTTCTGGCAGGGCTGGAAATCGATTTGAGCGAGTTCAAAAAGAACCGCAACAAGATTCTGTTCTTTGGCTTTACCACGTTCGTACTGCCGCTGGCCTGCGGGGCCCTAGCCAGCCACTACGTGCTGGGCTACACCTGGCTGGCCTCGGTGCTGCTGGCCAGCATGTTCTCGACCCACACGCTGGTGTCGTATCCCATCGCCAGCCGCTACGGCGTGACCCGCAACCGGGCCGTGACGCTTACCATCGGGGGCACCATGATTACCGACATCCTGGCCCTGCTGATTCTGGCCGCCATCGCGGGCATGAGTCGGGGCGCGGTCGATGCCGCCTTCTGGGTGCGGCTCGGCGGCTCATCGTTGGTGTTCGTGGGCGTGGTTTTTCTGGGCTTTCCGGTGGTGATTCGCTGGTTTTTCAAGCGCTTCACCGACAGCGTTTCCCAGTACGTCTTTGTGCTGGCCATGGTCTTTCTGGCGGCTTTTCTGGCCGAGGCGGCCGGCATTGAGGCCATCATCGGGGCCTTCTTCGCCGGGCTGGTCCTGAATCAGTTCGTGCCGCACTCCTCGCCCCTGATGAACCGAATTGAGTTTGTCGGCAACGCCTTGTTCATCCCGTTTTTTCTGATTGGCGTGGGCATGCTCGTCGACGTGAGCGTGCTGGTAAAGGGCACCGGCGCGCTGAAAGTAGCGGGCGTTATCGTGCTGGTGGCCATCGTCACGAAGTACGTCGCGGCCAAAATCACTCAAAAAGTCTTTCGCCTTTCCCCGGTGGAGGGCGACCTGATGTTTGGCCTGAGCAGCTCGCACGCCGCGGCCACGCTGGCCATTATTCTGGTGGGCTACAACATCATCATCGGGGAAACGCCCAATGGCGTCCCCATTCGCCTGCTCGACGAGGACGTGCTCAACGGTACCATCCTGCTGATTCTGGTCAGCTGCGCCATCAGCTCGTTTCAGGTGGAGAAATCAGCGCGCTTGCTGGCCCGACAGCAGGAGCTGGCCGCCGACGCGGAGGAAACCGGGGAGCGCATCCTGCTCTCGCTGGCCTACCCCGATACGGTAGCAGACCTGGTGGACTTGGGCCTGCTCATGCGCCCGCCCAAAAGCTCGATACCGGTGTATGCGCTGCACATCGTGAGCGACGACGAGGCGGACGACTCACCGGCCAGCGGCCGGAAGATGCTGGAGCAGGCCCAGAAGCGGGCCGCGGCCACCGAAGACGCGCTGGTACCCCTGCTCCGCCACGACGCCAGCCGCAGCAACGGCATTCTCTACACGCTCAAGGAGCAGCGAATTACCAGCGTGGTGCTCGGGCTGCACCGCGCGGCCAGCGCCGAGGACTTTTGGGGCCCGGTGGGCGAGAAGCTGCTGGCCGCCACGGCGGAAATGCTCTGGCTGTACCGGCCCCGGCAGCCGCTCAATACCCTGGCCCGGCTGGTGGTGGCCGTGCCACCCCGGGCCGAGCAGGAAGCGGGCTTTGGGGCGTGGCTGGCCACCGTGCGCACCTTAGCCAAGGGCGCCGGGCTACCCCTGGTATTTCACGCAACGGCAGCCACGCGTGAGGCTTTGCAGGCGCTCAACATCGTCGACAAAGCCCTGGGCCAGGTACAGTACCTGAACTTTGAGCAGTGGGACGACTTCCTAATTTTCAGCAAAGAGGTCCAGGCCAACGACTTGTTTTTAATCGTTTCCTCCCGGCCAGCACAAGTGTCTTATCTGCCGCAGCTGGCCCGGCTGCCGCATTATCTGGCCTCGTACTTTCAGCACAACAGCTTCCTGCTGCTTTTCCCCCGGCAGCTGCCCGACGAAGCGGGCCCGGATATGGAAATGGAAGCCGACCAGTCCAAAATCAGTCTCGGGGAAAACAGCGTGGACAATCACTGAATAGCGGCACCCGCACATATGGCTGATAAAATCTCTGCCTAAGGCCTTCCCGGCGTAGTTACGGTGGTTGGCATGGGCTGCTTTCCCCTCTTTCCCGTATACCCTCCCTTTTCACCTAACCCCCTTCTTAATGATTACTTCTTCTCGCTTCCCCCTCGTGCTGGCCGTGCTGCTGGCTTTTTCGCTCACCCTGACCAGCTGTGATACCATTGGGACAATCTTCAAAGCCGGGGCCTGGACAGGCATTATTGCCGTAGTAGTGGTGCTGGCTCTCGTCCTGTTTGTCGTCAACCGGTTCCGCGGCTCCAAGTAAAAGAAAAGATGGATTACTTGGCACAGCCAACCAGTCGTTTAACACGGACGGTGAAAAGCACAGACACGTCGCAATTCAACCCTTTGTGCGCCTGGGCCGTGTTCCAGCGTAGTACCAACCATATTTTGTAGATGATTAATTTTCCCAAACTAGCTCCATTCGCCTTCCTGCTGGCGCTAGGATTTGCTACCAGCTGCTCCGTAATAAGTGGCGGCGTATCTAATGACCCGGCCGTGCAAGCGCTGGAGAATGACGTGAAGGCCTAGGAGGCTGTGGCCGAGCAAGCCAAGCAGCAGGCCCGCAGCGCCGAAGACGAGCTAGAGGCCCGCAAGAGCCGCCTGAAAGCCGCCAAGCACCAAGCCAAAGCCAATCGCGCCGTCAACTAGACCTTTTTCTAAGATTGCGCCACAACGAAAACGCCATGCCGACCCGGCGTGGCGTTTTCGTTGTGGCGCTTAGCCCGCGCGTGCTCACTGCTGTTCCATGGCCCGCTCGGGCTCCGCGTCGCCGAGCACGTCGTGGATGTAGAGCATCTTGACGAGCACCATGATGATGGCCAGCAGCGGCGTGGCCAGCAGCAGGCCCAGCCCGCCGGTGAACACGCCCAGCACCACCTGCGCGATGAGCACCAGCGCGGGCGGGATGCTAAGCAGTTTCTTCTGTACCAGTGGCGTAATCAGGTTGCTCTCGACGGCTTGAATGGCCACGTATAGCCCCGCCACGTACAGCGCCTGGTCAGGGCCTGCGGTCAGGGCCACCAGCACGGCCGGCACCATGGCCACGATGGGGCCGAAGTTGGGCACGAACGAGCACAGCGCGGCCAGCAGTGCCAGGGCCACGGGCAGCGGCACGCCCAGCGCCCACAAGCCCAGGGCCGTGAGCACGCCCACCACCAGCATGGAAAACAGCTTGCCGCCCAGCCACCGGAACAGCGTGCGGTTGAGCTGGTCGAGCACCTGCTCGGCGCGGGGCCGGCCTGCTTTGGGCACGAGCAGCACGATGCCGGCCCGGTAGGGCCGGGGCTCGGCCGTGATGAAGGCGCCGATAAAAAACACGACGTAAAGGTTGGCCAGGGCCCCCAGCGTGCTGGAAAACACGCCCAGCGAGCGGCGCAGCCAACTGCCCTGCTCGTCGAGCACCGTTTCGCGGAGCTGTTTGGGCTCGGGCACTTCAGCCAACAGGGTGTGGCCCCAGGGCGTGGTGTTGAGCTGCTCCCGCAGCTTGGCCAGCGCCCCCGGCAGCTCGTCGGATAGTTGGCGTACCTGCTCCCCTACCAGCGGACCCAGCCACCAGCTTACCCCACCCAGCAGCAGCCCGAGGCCCAGCAGCACCAGCAGCACCGCCCAGCCTTCGGAAAGCCGGGTCCGCTGGCTAAGCCAGGCACCGCACCCGCGCAGAAACACGGCCACCAGCACGCCGGCCAGTATCAGAAACAGCACCGGAAAGGCGTACAGCACCAGCGCCAGCGGCCCGAGCACTGCCAGCGTGAGGCCAAGGGTGGTGAGCACGCGGCGGGGAAAAGAAGCCGATGAATCCATGGAGTAAAGCAAATGGGTGTGCGGTGCTTACTGCTGTGTTGGCCCTAAGGTTGGTGCCGGCACACCACCAACTTCCGTTGGGTCAGCCCCCGGGGCCAACCCGCGGCAGCCGCTCCCGTTACCTGAACAACGTCCGTTCCCGATTACGCGGCTCCCGTTCGGCTGCGTATCCTCCCCATAATCCCCCCCCTTGCTTTGGCTAACGACACGCCCCCCACCAACGCGCAGCAGCTGCGGCAGGAACCCAAAATAAAGCAGGCCCTGGAAAGCTCCGCGGCGGCGG
>JAYSZD010000973.1:0-2688 GCA_043738185.1 Hymenobacter sp.
GGCATCATGGCCCACTTCAACAGCGAGGCGCAGTTTGCCGGCGTACTCGGCCACGAGCTGGGCCACATCACGGCCAAGCACGGCCAGAGCCAGCAGCGCCGTTCCACGGTGGCCGGTATTGGCATGCTGCTGGGCTCCATTGTGGCCCCGCGCGTGATGCAGTCGGTGGGCGGCATCGTGCAGCAGGGCCTGGGCCTGGGCATGCTCAAGTACGGCCGCGACGACGAGCGCGAATCGGACCAGCTGGGCGTGAAGTACTCGACTAAGATTGGCTACGACGCCAGCCAGATGGCCGACTTTTTTCAGACGCTGCAACGCAACCAGGCGGCCAGTGGCGGCGGCAACGTCCCCGGCTTCCTGTCCTCGCACCCCAACTCGGCCGACCGCTACACGACGGTGAAAAAACTGGCCGCTCAGGCCAAGCAGAACGCTGGTGGTCAGAAGCTCACCGTGGGCCGCGACACCTACCTGCGCATGATTGACGGCCTGCCCTACGGCGACGACCCGCGCCAGGGCTACGTGGAAGGCGGCGTGTTCTACCACCCCGACCTGAAGTTCCGGATGCCCGTGCCTTCGGGCTGGAAATCGCAGAATTCGCCTTCGCAATTCCAGATGGGCGAGCCCAGCGGCAAAGCCATGATAGTGCTGGTGCCCGCCGGCGGCAACTCCCTGGACGAAGCCGCCCAGGGCCTGGCCAAGGGCATTGGCCTGCAATCGGCCAACGCCCAGCGCACGACCATCAACGGCTTTCCCGCCGTGGTGATGCAGGGCGAGCAAGCCGGGCAGCAGGGCCAGGCCGGGGCCGCCGTGCTGGCCCACGTCATTCAGGACGGCACCAACTACTACGGCATCGTGGGCCTGACCGCCCCCGCCACCCTTTCCACCTACGCTAGCACCTTCAACGGCGTGGCCCAGGGCTTCGCCCGCCTCAGCGACGCCAGCAAGCTGAACCGCCAGTCGGAAAAAATTCGCATCAAAACCGCCGCCGGCACCCAAACCCTGGACCAAGCCCTCACGGCCGCTGGCGTGCCCGCCAAGCGCCACGAGGAGATAGCCATTCTAAACGGCATGCAGCGCACCGACCGGCTGAGCCGGGGCATGCTGTACAAAGTGGTAGGCCGCTAAATCACGGATTAGCACGGACTTCAGCGGATTTCACGGATTTTGTTGACGATTGCCAACTGCCGTAAACCAAAAAAGGCTTGCCAAATGGCAAGCCTTTTTGCGTCTTAACCCCCTGGGGTTTGCGGGCGTGGAATCGTCTACAAAATCCGTGAAATCCGCTAAAATCCGTGCTAATCAGTGGTCCTAGACGTTGAAGCGGAAGTGCATGATGTCACCGTCCTGCACCACGTAGTCTTTGCCTTCGACGGACATTTTGCCGGCTTCCTTGATTTTAACTTCGGTCTTGTACTCCTGGTAGTCCGGCAGCTTGATGACCTCGGCGCGGATGAAGCCCTTCTCGAAATCGGAGTGGATAACGCCGGCCGCGGCGGGCGCTTTGTCGCCGCGATGTATGGTCCAGGCGCGTACTTCCTGCACGCCGGCGGTGAAGTAAGTAATGAGGTTCAGCAGCTCGTAGCTGGCCCGGATGAGCTTGTTCAGGCCCGACTCGGTGAGGCCGTATTCGCCCAGGAACATGGCTTTTTCCTCGGGGTCTTCCATCTCAGCAATCTGCGCCTCGATGGCGGCCGACACCAGTACCACCTGGGCACCTTCGGCCTTCACGTGCTCGCGCAGGGCGCTTACGTGGTGGTTGCCGTTGGCCGCGATGCTGGCTTCGTCCACGTTGGCCACGTAAATCACGGGCTTGATGGTAAGCAGCTGCAGGTCAGCTACGGCTTCGAGCTCGTCGGGCGTGGCGGCCACGGCGCGGGCGTTCTGGCCGGCTTCAAGCTCGGCTTTGAAGCGCTGGAGCACGGTTACTTCCTTCTTGGCAAGGGCGTCGCCGGCTTTGGCGCTGCGCTCCGATTTCACCAGTTTCTTATCGATGCTCTCCAAATCCTTGATTTGCAGCTCGGTGTCGATAACGTCTTTGTCAAAAACGGGGTCGACGCCGCCGGCTACGTGCACGATGTTCGCGTCGTCGAAGCAGCGCACCACGTGAATAATGGCGTCGACTTCGCGGATGTTGGCCAGGAATTTATTGCCCAGGCCTTCGCCCTTGCTAGCCCCTTTCACGAGGCCGGCGATGTCGACAAACTCGATAATCGTGGGCAGCACACGCTTGGGGTTCACGAGGGCTTCCAGAATCTGCAGGCGTTCATCGGGCACGGTGATGACGCCCACGTTGGGCTCGATGGTGCAGAACGGGTAGTTGGCCGATTCGGCCTTGGCGTTCGATAACGCGTTGAAAAGAGTGGATTTACCGACGTTCGGCAAGCCGACGATACCGCAGCGGAGGCCCATTTATGTAGGGTTGAGGGTTGAATGTTGAGGGTTGAATTGGGGGCAATTCGGGCGCAAAGGTACGGCCTGCCGCCACGCAAAACGGCGCGAACGGATGAGTATCCATTCGCGCCGTTTTGCGTGGCCAAAAAATTAACCGCTAATCGTTAATCATTAACCATCGAGCCTTAGTAGTTGTCGTCGGCCCGGTTGGGGTCGAAGGCGGGTCGCTCGGCCTCGCGGCGGGGCTGCTCGCGGTCGTCGTACTCGCGGGGGCGGTCGAGCTCGGCCACTTCCTCG
>JAYSZD010000974.1:0-1083 GCA_043738185.1 Hymenobacter sp.
TGGAGAGCAAGGAACAAATCCGCGATTTGCTCAATCAGGGCACCAAAATGCTGTTTATCACGGCGGGCATGGGCGGTGGCACCGGTACCGGTGCGGCCCCCGTAATTGCGCAGGTAGCGCAGGAGCTGGGCATTCTCACGGTGGGCATCGTCACGGCGCCGTTCATGTTTGAGGGCAAAAAGAAGCGCTTGCAGGCCGAAGAAGGCATCAAGGCTTTGAGCGAGCATTGCGACACGGTGCTGGTGATTCTCAACGATAAGCTGCCCCAGATTTACGGCAACCTGACCATGGGTGCCGCCTTTGCCAAGGCCGACACCGTGCTGACCACAGCTGCCAAGTCCATTGCCGAGATTATCACGGTGACGGCCGATGTGAACGTGGACTTTGAGGACGTGAAAACAGTGATGAAGGACAGTGGTGCCGCCGTGATGGGCAGCAGCGTGACCGATGGCGAAAATCGCGCCCGCCGCGCCGCCGAGGAAGCCCTGAATTCGCCGCTGCTCAACAACACCGACATCCACGGCGCGCAGCGCATTCTGCTCTCCATCATGTCGGGGGCCGAACACGAGCTGGAAATGGACGAGCTGACGGAAATTACCGCCTACATCCAGGAAAAAGCCGGTCAGGACGCGGAAATGATTTTCGGTCACGGCATCGACGAGTCGTTGGGGCAGAGCATTCGGGTGACGGTGATTGCCACGGGTTTTGCCCGCGAGGCGCACTCCATCAGCACGCCGGTTGCCAGCATCAGTAACTCAGAACCAGCGCCAGCCCCTGCGGCCGCACCCGAAGCAGCTCCGGCGCCGGTAACTTCCGTTGCGGCAAGTGCCAGTGCGGCTCCTTTCGTGCCCAGCTTCGGCGGCTCTGCTCCTGAGCCTGCCCGCATCACCTTCGATTTGAATGGTCCTTCGGCGCATAACACGCCGCCATTGGCTGGGATTCCGGTTGGAGCCCCCACCGAGCCCGTGTTAACGACGAGTGCGGTGCATGTGCCGACGCCTGAGAACCGCACGCGCCCGGTAATGGATGCGCAGGCGCTGGAGCGCCGTCGCCGCCTCCAGGAGCTGAGTAACGGCCTTCCCC
>JAYSZD010000975.1:0-6764 GCA_043738185.1 Hymenobacter sp.
GACTATCCGGTTTACCGTTTTTCAAGCGGGTTCAGCCAGCAAGAAAGGGCCTATGCGTTGCCTCTGGGAAGGCGAAAAAAGATTTGGGTAAGGACAAGCCGGATTTGTCCGGCGGGGGCTTTTGGCTGAAGATATAATGCCACCAGTGATTACAGCTACATTGATGCTGGTGAAACAGCCGCAGGCCTCACCAGTCAACCGCCTCAAAAATCCCAGCCCAGCCACTGCTGGAACCCGCGCTGCTGCGTGTCATCGGCCGTTTCCAGCTTGTCGATGGCGTAGCGCTGTCCGAAGCGGTGGCCCGGTGCGGCGGTCAGCGTCACGGTCAGCAGGCGGTTCTGGCGGAACACGCTCAACTCGTAGGCAGCGGCGCTGGTGCTGAGCAGGCTTTGCAGGTTCATATCGACGCGGCGGCCGTTTACGGCCACTATTTCGTCGTCTACGGTGAGGGCGGCGGCGGCCGGTGAGTTGGGCCAGATGGTGGTCACTTCCGTCCGCTCATTCTTCACCACCGTCCTGAAACCAAAAATCCCCTCCGATGCTGAGGCATTATCTCCCACTAAAAGCTGGCAGCCTACCGTGTGTAGCACCTTGTCCAGCGGCTCCAGCAGCGGCGCGGTGCCGTAGATAAACTTGTCGAAATAGGCCTGCATGTTGCGTCCGGCCACCTCGTTCACAATGCGGATATAGTCGGCTTCGGTGTAGCCCACGCCGGTTTTGCCGAATTCCTCGTACAGCCGGCGCATCACGTCGTCGAGGCTGCGGGCGTGGCCGGAAAGCTGCCGTAGGGTCAGGTCCAGAATCAGGGCCGCCAGCGCGCCTTTGTGGTACACCGACACTTTGCGGTCGGGCACGCCAGGCCTGTAGCCGTCGAGCCAGAGGTCCATGCTGGCATCGGCCAGCGAGAGGTTTTCCCCGCCAGCATCGTCAAAATGCTTGCGCAGCACGGTGTTCAACTCCTCAAAGTACTGCGCGGGCGTGTGTACGTGGCAGCGCGCCAGCAGGTATTCGCCGTAGTAGGTGGTGATGCCTTCGGCGATAAAACAGGTGCGGAAGTAGTTCTCGCGGCTGAAATCGTAGGGCTGCATCTCGGCAGGCCGAATGCTCTTGATGTTCCAGGTATGAAACAGCTCGTGGCAGCTTACGCCCAGCAATTCCTTGTACAGGCCCTCGCTCATAATGAGCTCGGCCGGCCCCAGCGTAATCACCGTGGAGTTGCCGTGCTCCACGCCGTGGTAGTGCTTGTAGGGCAGAAACTGGTTCAGGAAATGGTAGTCCGCCACCGGAAAGCCGCCGAACAATGCCAATTGCTCTTCCGAAAACGCTCGAAAATCTGCCAGTAGGCGCGGCCAGTCCAACTCCGCCTCGCCCTGCACCCAGAAGTGGAAAGGCACCCCGCCCGCTTCGTATTCCTCGTGCACCAGCGTAGAGCTGGCAATAAGGGGCGAATCGGCCAAGTGGTCGAAGTTTTGCGCCGCCAGCACGTTGGGGCGGGGCTGGGGCAGTCCGCAGGCAATCTGCCAGCCTTCGGGCACGTCCAGCGTCAATTCGCAGGCGTCCTGCTGGCGTCCTTCGGCATACATCAGTGCTTGCACCGGGTTCAGGTACAGCTGCGAGGCATCGAGCCAGGAACCGCCGGCGTCCATCTGGTGGGCGTAGAAGTTGTAGCGCACCCGCACCGTGCATCCGGCGGCATTAGCCACTTCCCACCGGTCCTTGGTGAGCTTGCGGCAGGGCAGCGGCTGGTTGGTTAGGGTATCAGCCACTTCCACCCTCTGAATCTTCTGCGCAAAATTTTGCAGCTCGTAGCGGCCCGGCCGCCACGCCGGTAGCTGGAGTTCCAGCGGCGCCGTGGCCTCGGCCGCCACATCCAGCGTCAGCTCAATTTGGAGGTAAAAGGTGAGGGGATTTTCGAAGGAAACGCGGTAGTGAATCATGAGGTGCGCTAAATTTTAGCTTGTTGTCAAAAGCAGTAATGATGCGAATAACGTTGGGTTCAGTACGCAATACGGCAAGCTAAAGCTTACCGCACAAAGCCCTTGCCTTTTCCAAACGGAATCCGTACCTTTGCCGGCCCAACTTGAAACTACACATAAGATGAAACGTACCTATCAGCCTTCGAAGCGCAAGCGTGTTAACAAGCACGGCTTCCGCCTCCGCATGGAATCCGCCAACGGCCGCAACGTGCTGGCCCGTCGCCGCGCCAAAGGCCGCAAGCGCCTCACCGTATCCGACGAGGGCAAGCACAAGCGCTAGCATTTCTTGGCTGTTAGCCAATAGCTTGTAGCTGTTTGCTAGCGGTTTCATCACCTTGCGCGTATTGGCATCGTGAACGAGCTAACAGCTAAAATCGCTCAGTCAACAGCTAAGAGAAAGTATACCTTTCCAAAAGAGGAACACCTGTGCCGCAAGAAGCTCATCGAAGAGCTTTTTAGCAAGCAGAGTTCCTCTTTTGGCGTTTACCCCCTGCGCATGGTTTGGGTGCCGAGCGCCGCGCCTACTACGGCGCCCCCGCAGGTGCTCATCAGTGTGAGCAAGCGCACTTTCAAGCGGGCCGTCGACCGCAACCGGCTCAAACGGCTCATTCGGGAGGCGTATCGGCTCAATAAATATCGGTTGCTGGAGCAACCCGGCGGGCATCAGGTCGCTCTTCTGGGTATTATCTTCACGGGCAAGGAAAAAAGCCCGCTGACGTTGGTGGAAAAAAAATTAATTTCCGGCCTCCAACGTTTGCCAGGCGCCGACACCGGGACATCCGCCCCGGCGCCGGCCCCGTAGATTTACCTACCTGCCACCTGTATTTTTATGACTATCCGTAAAAAGCTACTCGCTACGCTTGCGCTAAGCACCTTGGGTCTGGTATCCTTCCGGGCTGCTTCCGACAACGAGCGGTACTTCGAAATTGCTAAAAACCTGGATATTTTCGTCACGCTGTTCAAGGAGGTGAACACCTATTACGTGGACGAGGTGACGCCCGCCAAACTGGTGAAAACGGGCATCGACGCCATGTTGCGCTCGCTCGACCCCTACACTAATTACATCCCGGAGGACGACATTGAGGACTTCCGCACCATGACCACCGGGCAGTACGGCGGCATCGGGGCCTCGGTGGTGAAGCGCAACGGTAAAACCGTGGTGCAAAGCGCCTACGAAGGCTATCCGGCCCAGAAAGCCGGCCTGCTACCCGGCGATGAGATTCTGAACATCAACGGCGTCGTGGTTGATAAAAAGACCAATTCCGATATCAGCAAGCTTCTTAAAGGGCAGGCCAACTCGGTGGTGAAGCTGATGGTGACGCGCTACGGCCAGCCCCAGCCCGTGCAGATTGACATCACCCGTGACCGGATTCAGGTGGATAATGTGCCGTATACAGGCATGATTTCCGGTGACGTGGGCTACTTCCAACTCGGTAGTTTTACGGTGGATGCGGGCAAGGAAGTGCGTGCCGCCGTGACCAAGCTCAAGGAGCAGGGCGCCAGGAAAATTGTGTTCGACATCCGCGACAATCCCGGCGGGCTGCTGAACGAAGCCGTGAACATCTCCAACCTTTTTATCGACAAAGGACTGGACGTGGTGAGTACCAAAGGCAAAGTCACGGAGTGGAACAAAACCTATAAAGCGCTCGACCAGCCGCTCGATACAGAGATTCCGGTGGCCATTATTACGAGCAGCCGTTCGGCTTCGGCTTCCGAAATCGTATCGGGGGTTTTGCAGGATTACGACCGCGCCGTGGTGGTGGGCGAGCGTACCTTCGGCAAGGGGCTAGTGCAGGCTACGCGCCCGCTCAGCTACAACTCACAGCTGAAGGTGACCACCGCCAAATATTACATTCCCAGCGGCCGCTGCATTCAGGAAGTCGATTACGCCCATCGCGGCGAAGACGGCACGCTGGGCAAGTTTCCGGACTCATTGCGCACTGCTTTCAAAACCACCGCTGGCCGCACCGTGTACGACGGTGGCGGCGTAGCTCCCGACATTGAAGTGCAGGAGCGTGAAATCGCCGACATTACCCGCGTACTGCTCCAAAAAAGCTACCTCTTCGACTACGCTACCCGCTTCCGGGCCGAGCACGCCAGCATTGTCCCGGCGCGCCAGTTCAAGCTGACCGATGCCGACTACCAGAAGTTCATGGGCTTTCTGCAAGGGAAAAACATCAGCTACAGCACCGATGCGGAAAAGGCCCTCGCCGACCTTGGCGTTAAGGTGAAGGACGACAAGCATTACGACGACGTGAAAGCCGAGCTCGAAGCCATTCGAAAGAAGGTGACCGTGAATAAAGCCAACGACCTGCAACGCTTCAAGCCCGAAATCAAGGAGCTGCTGGAGCAGGAAATTGTATCGCGCTACTATTTTGAGAAAGGCCGTACCGAAGCCGGCTTCGATGACGACCCCAACATTATCGCCGCCGTGGCCGTCCTGAATGAGCCCAACCGGTACGCCGCGCTGCTGAAGCCCACAGGGCAGGCAGCTAGTGCACGGAAGTCGGCGGGGGGGAAGTAGATTGCTGCATGAAAGTGCGATTCCCTTTGATAATTATTTTCTGCTGCCTATTGGTAGGGTGCTCTCAAGAGTCAAAAGTTGGAAAAGCAAAAACGAACGGTGTTAATCCATTAGCTTGGATTGACACCGTTCGTTTTAATAGCAATTTGACAGATGCTCAGCGTAAGCAAGTTTACTTGGTTCGCAACAACGAAGAAGATTACGAAAAGCTTACTGACACTGCCCGGATTGCGTTACGATTTTTCTGGTGGCGTGCATTTCACCCCTATGTGGTTGTGCGCGTTGAGAACCGCCCGGAAATTCGCGATTCCAGTGGCATGCGTAGGTTGTACGAAGAGTGGTTTGCTCTTTATAAAGAGGACATATCACGCTTAAATCATGATTGTCCAGTTGAGAAAGATGACAAATGTCTCGGAAAGCCGTTTCCATTTATTCACCAACAGCATGTCGTTCTGCTAAAGCCTAATGCGATACCACACATCGTTAAAGAATTAAGCGCATTGGGATTCTGGCAAATGAAACCTGCTTATAGTGATGGTCCACCGTCCACAGATGGTTCAAGTTGGACCTTGGAGGTTTTTTATAAAGGCAAATACAAAGAGATAACCACTGATATGCCTAATGAGCCAATTAAAAGGCTTTGTATAGAAATGCTAACAATGAGTGGTTATAAACCAAAACCAGAAGAAATTTACTAGTGCTCCTCCTCTCCCTCGAAACCTCGTCGCCCGTCTGTTCGGTGGCCCTGCACCGCATCGCCGATGGCTCCCTGGTCGGCCAATCCGAGTTGCGACTTGACAAATCGCACTCCACGCACCTCACCATTTTAATCGAGCAGTTGCTGGTCAACACCGGGCATCGGCTGGTTGACCTCGCCGCCGTGGCCGTGAGCGACGGGCCCGGTTCTTACACCGGCCTGCGCATTGGAGCGGCGGCGGC
This sequence comes from Hymenobacter sp., assembly GCA_043738185.1. Taxonomy (GTDB): domain Bacteria; phylum Bacteroidota; class Bacteroidia; order Cytophagales; family Hymenobacteraceae; genus Hymenobacter. Next base: position 5,440 of record JAYSZD010000975.1, read on the forward strand.
CAAAGGGTTGTGCTTCGCGCTCGATATTCCGCTGGTGGCCGTGGGCACGCTCAAAGCCTTGGCTACTCAAGTGGCTGCTGTAACGGGGCGCCCCGAGAATTTACGGTTTTGCCCCATGCTGGATGCCCGGCGGCAGGAAGTGTACGCTGCTATCTATACTCACGACGGGCAGGAGGTGCTGGCGCCCACGCCTCTCATCCTCGACGCCGATACGCTGGCCGAACAATTGGCCCGGCATTCCGTGTTGTTTTTTGGCAACGGCGCGGCCAAGTTTCAGGCGGTGCTGGGAAAGTCGGCGCAGGCCGGTTTCCTGGCGGGCATCGAGCCGTCGGCGGTAGCGGTGGGAGCGTTGGCGGTGGCCGCGTTTCACCGGCAGGAGTTTCAGGACGTGGCATACTACGAGCCGTTTTACCTGAAAGAAGTGTACACCACTACGCCCCGTTCCTGAGCTTTCGGGCTAGTGCCGGTAGCCCTGCCAGGTGCCGCCGTAGCGGTAGCCTGGCTGGGTCTTCGCTTTCAGGCAACAGCTCTCGCAGACGAAAAACCAGCTCTTGCCGCCGGCCGACGTTTGTATCCGATACAGCGTGGTAGCTTCCTGCTGGCAATGCGCGCAAATTTTGGTTTTCATGGTTGCTGGCTTGTTGGCCTCTCTCCTGTAACTGTTGCCTGCGAAGCACTGTTCTAACTTATTCCCCTGCTAATTTATTATGGATACGGAACCCCTCTTCGTCAACCGCGTCGCCAACTCCGGCCTCGTCACCCTCAACCTGGAAGAATTCATTCATGCCGGCGAACGAGTGGTGTACGACATCAAGGACAACCTTTTTCACGGCCTGATGCTGCGCGAAAAAGATTTCCGCGAGTTCGTTAAAACCCACGACTGGACGCAGTACGACCATAAAAACGTCGCCATCATCTGTTCGGCCGATGCCATTGTGCCCACCTGGGCCTACATGCTGCTGGCTACCAAGCTGCAAAATCACGTCCACTGCTACGTCTTCGGCAACCTCGAGGCCCTGGAGCAATCCTTGTTCGAAGAAGCAATTGCCGCCATTGATGCGGAAGAATACCGCGACGCCAAAGTGGTGGTGAAAGGGTGCGGCAACGTGCCTGTGCCCACTTTTGCCTATGTGGCCATCATGCGAAAGCTGCTTCCCGTCACCAGCAGCATTATGTACGGCGAGCCGTGCAGCACCGTGCCACTCTACAAAAAGCCCAAAGTACAGTAGGGGCGGGTTGCATCCGCCCGCCGCCTGGAGCGGTTCCCAGGTTGGTGTACCGTTTGGAAAGTTCGCGCTACGGGTACACTAACCCGCCCGCCGCTC
>JAYSZD010000976.1:0-6741 GCA_043738185.1 Hymenobacter sp.
AAGGTCAGCGCCGAAGCGCCGCCTTTAGGCGTAATAAGTGACCCCGTTTCCTTTCCTGGCTACCTCTCAACGAAAGGCAGTGCAATCATACAAGGCGTAAAATGTGTACCTACGTAGTCGGCGGCACCGCTCTGGTGGCCGGAGTTGGTGCCGTCACGGCGCTGAGCCAACCGGCGCCTAAAACTGGCGGCGGCGGCGGGTTCGGTTTTGGTGGTGGTGCCGCCTTCGACGACCGGCCCATTGCTGCTCTCGGGTTTATGATTCTCGGAGCTGGCGTGGTGGGCCTGGAACTGCTCACGCTCGGAGACTGGGGCCAACGCGAAGAAGCCCGGACCATTACGGCCTATCAGCAGCACCAGCTTCCCCGGCGCATCAGCCGCCGGTTGAAGCCGGTCTATTTTCGACCCTGAGGCGTACGTCCAGCGTAATTGTTTTCGGCCAAAAACACATGGGCGTAATCAGGCTGCCCCGCTGCCCCGGTATCTGCCAGAACCGACCTTTTTCGCGGTTACCTTTGTTGATTCCCCGAGCTGAAAAAATCAGCGGAATCAGTTAAACCAGCGAAAATCAGCGATAGTGAAGGTTTGTATTGCCGAAAAGCCCAGCGTGGCCCGCGAAATTGCCAACGTGCTGGGCGCCACCCGCCGCATGGACGGCTACTTTGAGGGCAACGGCTACCAGGTTACCTGGACCTTCGGCCACTTCTGCCAGCTCAAGGAGCCCGACGATTACCAGCCCGAGTGGAAGCGCTGGAGCCTGCACAACCTGCCCATGATTCCGGACTCGTTCGGCATCAAGCTCATGCGCCGCGACGAGGGCGTGGTGAAGCAGTTCCATACCATCCGAAAGCTGGTGGACGAGGCCGAGGAAGTCATCAACTGCGGCGACGCCGGGCAGGAAGGGGAGGTGATTCAGCGCTGGGTGCTGATGGAGGCCAAGTGCCGCAAGCCGGTGAAGCGCCTCTGGATTTCCTCGCTCACCGAGGAGGCCATCCGCCAGGGCTTTGCCAACCTGCGCGACGGCAAGGAGTTCGACAAGCTCTACCAGGCCGGCAAGAGCCGCGCCGTGGGCGACTGGCTGCTGGGCCTGAACGCGACGCGCTTGTTCACGCTCAAGTACACTACGTACCAGGACAAGCAGCTGCTGAGCATCGGGCGGGTGCAGACGCCCACGCTGGCCCTGATGGTGGACCGCTGGCACGAAATCCAGAACTTCCGGCCCGAGCCCTACTGGGTGCTGCGCACCGAATACCGGGGCACCATGTTCAGCCACATGGCCCCGCCCAAGCAGGCCAAGGACGCCGAAGACGCGCCCGATGAGAAAACCCGGCTCCGGGCGCTGGGCTACTTCGTGACCGAGAAGGAAGCACAAGAAGCACTTGAGGCCGTGCGGCCCGCGCCACTGGTTATCAAGGGCGTAGAGATTAAGAAAGGCCGCGAGTCGCCGCCGCGTCTGTTCGATTTGACCTCCTTGCAGGTGCAGTGCAACAACCAGCTGGGCCTCTCAGCCGAGGACACACTCAAGATTGTGCAGGGCCTCTACGAGAAGAAAGCGGTGAGCTACCCGCGGGTGGACACTACGTTTTTGCCCGACGACCAGTACCCGAAAATCCCCGGCATTCTGCGCGGCATTGGCTACGAGAGTTTGACCGCGCCGCTGCTGGCCACCAAGATTCCGAAGACGCCCAAGGTGTTCAACAACGCCAAGGTGACCGACCACCACGCCATCATCCCGACCGGCGCGGCGGGCCCCGGCGGCGGCATGGAGAGCAGCGTGTACGACATCATCACGCGGCGCTTCATCGCGGCGTTTTATCCCGACTGCGAGGTGAGCAACACCACCGTGCTGGCCGAAGCCGCCGAGCGTCCGTTCCGGGTGCGCGGCCGGCAGATTCTCAGCCCCGGCTGGCGCGTGGTGTACGGCAACCCCGAGGAGCAGCAGGCGCCCACGCCCGTGCCCGCGCCCAACCAAAAGACCGGCGGCGAAGAGCAGGAAGACGTGGTGAGCACCGTGCTGCCCAGCTTCGTGCAGGGCGAAAGCGGCCCGCACCTGCCGCGCCTCGACAGCAAAACCACGCAGCCGCCCAAGGACTACACCGAGGCCAGCCTGCTGCGCGGCATGGAAACGGCCGGCCGCAACATCGACGACGAGGAACTGCGGCAGGCCATGAAGGAAAACGGCATCGGGCGGCCCAGCACCCGCGCCGCCATCATCGAAACGCTGTTTAAGCGCAACTACATCCGGCGCGAGAAGAAGCGCCTGCTGCCCACGCCCACTGGCGTCGAGCTCATCGGCCTCATCCGCAACCCCACCCTGAAATCGGCGGAGCTCACCGGGCAGTGGGAGCGGAAGCTGCGCCAGATTGAGAAGGGCGAGCTGTCATCGGAGCAGTTCCTGGCCGAGCTCACCGGGCTGGTGCGCGAGATGGTGCAGGAAGTAAAAACCGACGGCCGCGGCCGCATGGTGACTTCCGGCAGCGCCGAGCTGGCCGTGAGCCAAGGCCAGCACAATGGCGGCGCCGCTTCCGGCAATAAAGTGCCCGCCGGCCTCACCGGTACCAAAGCCGCCAGGATTACCAACGCGGCTGGTACCACCAGCGGCGCCGGCCTGGGCTACTGCCCAATTTGCAAAACGGGCCATGTGCTGCGGGGTAAAACGGCTTTCGGCTGCGCCCGCTTTCGCGAGGGCTGCACGTTCCGGCTAGCGGCTGAGGTGCACGGCAAAAGGCTCAGCGACCCCCAGGTGAAAGCGCTGCTGGCCAAAGGCCGCACGCCCATTATGAAAGGCTTCATTGGCGCCGATGGCCAGAAGTTCGACGCCGCCATCGGCCTCGACTCCGCCTTTCAGCCCACGCTGCAGCTGGTGGCCGAACCCAAACCCGGCGCCACCCCCGATTCAGGTCAGATTCCGTGTCCGGTGTGCAAGCTCGGTACCATGCTCCGGGGCAAGGCCGCTTACGGCTGCTCGCGTTTCCGCGAAGACTGCCAGTTTCGGGTAGCGTTCGAGTGGGGCGGCAAAACCCTCACCGAAACGCAGCTCAAGCAATTGCTGCGGCGGGGCGAAACCAGTGTCATCAAAGGCTTTATCTCGGCCAAAACCGGGAACAAGTACGATGCCGCGCTGAAGGTGGAAGAGGGCCGCGTGGTGCCGGTGTTTGGGTAGCGGCGTGCCACTAGTACCAGCTGTAAATCAGCGGTTGATGCGGTAGTTTAGCCGCATGCTGAAATTGTTGTGGCGGCCCAGGTCGGTGGCGTAGTACGGCTCGATGCTGACCCCGGACTTACCCGGCAGCAGCAGCAGCGCACTCACGAACCCCAGGCTGGAAGTGGGTGAATGCGGCGAGTGCGCATAGCCCGCCTGCAGCCACGACCCGTCGCTGCTGCCCAGTCCTGAGCCAAGGCTGAGGCGACTGGTGTAAGCGCCCATGGCGTTTTCGGCCCCGTAGCACAAGTCGGCCTGCCCAAACAGCACCGACGGTTTGCCGAGCCGCAGCATCAGTTCCGGCATGGCAACGGTGCTGTTCTTGGTGTCATCCGCATCGAAGTAGGTGAAATACCCCAGGCTGCCCATGTGAACTCCCACGCGCAACCGGTAGCTTCGCCAATCGTTCTCGCGTTGAAACTCCCGGTAGACGTGTAAGTCAACCAGCGTTTTGCGCAAGGTGGTGTCGCGGTCGGTTATGACCGTGGAGTTGTACCCGTCGGGGTCGGGCCGGAGCTGCATGTCGATGCGCTGCTGCCCTGCCCATACTCCACCGCCCCAAATACGAACCCTGCCCGACGGCTGCCTGGTTTCGAAGGCTACTTCACCGCCCGCCGCCCGCACCCGCTGCTGCAGCGCCAGTCGCTGGCTGCTGCTACAGCCGGAGTTTTCACTGATGTATCCTTCTGTTTCGTGGCTGTTGCCCAGTACGCCGGCGGTGAGCGTAGTGGTGCGCTCCTGTTCCGTGGGCGGGGCCAGTTTTCCGGGAGCCGGCGCCTGCGCCGTGGTCAGCAACACCAGCCCGCACCCGGCCATGCTCAGCGGCAGGCCCACCAGGCGGATTCCCTGGATGCGAAACGAGGCGAAGACGGCCCCTATTTCGGCTACCAGCACCGTGAGCAGCAGGGCGCGCACTACCAGCACTTCGGGCAGAGTCAGGGCCTGGCTGCCCAGCAAGGTCGACACCACCAGCATGGCCACCACCACCGCTACCGTGCGCGCCGGCCCGGCCGCTGGCTCAGCCGTGGCCGGTACGAAGGAGGCCAGCGCGACCGGTCCGTACACGCGCCACGCCCACACGCCCAGCGCCAGTAGCCCCAGCGGCAGCAGCAGCAACTGCAACTCCGACCACTGCCCACCCAGCACCGTATGCACGGTGTCCGCTATGGGCTCGCCCGCGGGGTCGCGCCAGAAAGTCAGCGCCACGCGGCCCAGCAGCAGCAGGCCCGTTTGCAGCAGCAGCCAGGAGCCCACGGGCCAGCGCCGCCGCCGCACTGCCAGCAGCACCCCGCCCACCGCCGCACAGAGCAGCAGCGCCAGCAATTGGGTAGGGGCTACCGGCAGGCTGTGCGCCGCCGTGGCCGGCAGCAGGCCCGCCTGTATCTGCGTGGCCCACGGCAGGGTGCCGGCGGCATACGTGAGCCCCCAGAAACCGGTAGTGGGCTCTCCGAAGCAGCAGCCCGTGAGTACGCAGCCCACGCACTGCACCACCAGCGCCCCGCACAGCGGCAAAGCCATGGCGTCGAGCACGGCCCGGCTCAAACCCAGCCAGCGCCGCAGGACCACGGCCGTCAGCACCGCGGCCAGGCTCCCGTCCAGGATGGAACGGGCCGTATCGGCCGGGGCATCGGTGGCCAGCAGCGTGGCCCACTCCCCAACCGGGTGCGTGACTAGCTTGGCACCCAGAATCAGCGCCAGGCTGCTGGCTGCTACCAGCGCCAGCCACGGCCGCAGCGGAAAGCCGCGCCGCCAGCCTTCCACCAGCAGCAGCAGCACGTTGGTGAGGGTGGCCAGCAGGTAGAAGGGCGTGTAGTAGTCATAGCCGTGGGCGTAAGGAAGCGTCATGGGCGGGGCATTGAGCTGTGAAGAAAGGAGTGCCCAAATCTAGACGCTTGCGCTACCGCGCTGCAACAATACTTTTGCCTCAGTCCGACTTTAAAAACGCCGGGTTTTGTGTGTAATAAACTGATTTATTGGTCATTGTGGTTAAATAATCAGGTATTTCCGATTGGCTCCGTAAGGCATAGTTTAATGAGCCGGGCTGGATTTTCCGTCCGCTGCCGCGGGCGCTGCCTGGTACTGAATCAGATTCTTGACCATGCCCTTGAAGATGATGCCGTGAAACGGCAGCACGGCGTACCAGTACAGCCGGCCGGCCAGGCCGCGGGGGCGGTAGGCGGCAAGCTGTTCCACGGCGTGCCCGCCATCGGGCTGGTCCACGATGCGGAACTGCAGCCAGGCTTCGCCGGGTAGCTTCATCTCGGCGTAGAGCAGCAGGCGCTGGCTGGCTTTATCGGCCACCAGCACGCGCCAGAAATCGAGCGGGTCGCCGGCGCGCAGGCGCGAAGGCGAGCGGCGGCCGCGGCGCAGGCCCACGCCGCCCACGGCCTTGTCCAGGAGCCCGCGCAGGCGCCAGAGCCAGTCGGTTTTGTACCAGCCCCGGTCCCCGCCGATGCGCCAGATATTGTCCAGCACCTCCGCCACGGGCCGCCGGAAAGCCATCAGCTGCCGGTCGAAGAACATGCCGTTCTTGGGAATCTGGATGGCGTCCATGTAGTTCTGGCGCATGGTGCCCGAGCTCAGCGCGTCGCTCCAGCTGCTTACCACTTCGTTCTGTTCGATGCGGGTGAAGGCCAGCGCCAGGGCGGCGCGGTAGTTCATGCACTCGTGCGCGATGATGCCGCTGATGCTCTTGGCCGGGTCGCATACCGTGTCGTTTTTGAGGCTCTCCACCAGGCTCTGGGCCAGCGAAAACGTGGTGCTCGTGACTAGGTACAGCCACCACGACGACAGGCGCGGGGTGAGCACGGGCACGGTCACAATCCAGCGCTTGTAGCCCCGCTCCGCGGCCAGGCCCAGCAACATCTGGCGGTAGGTCAGCACGTCGGGTCCGCCCACGTCGAAGGCCTGGCCCAGGCAGTCGGGGTTGTCCAAAACGGACATCAAGTAAAACATGATGTCCCGGATGCCAATGGGTTGGCACCGTGAGTTCAGCCACTTCGGGGTTACCATCACCGGTAGCTTTTCCACCAGGTCCCGAATGATTTCAAAAGAGGCCGAGCCGGACCCGATGATGATGCTGGCGCGCAACACTGTGAGCCGCGCCGTGGTGGCCAGGCCCAGCACGTTTTCTACGGCCCGGCGCGAGCGTAGGTGCACGCTCAGGCCTTCGTCGTTGGCAATGCCGGAGAGGTAGATGACTTGCCGGGCGGTGGTTGTGTTGAGGTACTGCGTGAAGTTGTGCGCCGACTGCTGCTCCAGGGTGAAAAAGTTTTCGCTGTGCCCGCTCATGGAGTGCACCAGGTAGTAGGCGGCGTCGATGTCGGAGGGCAGGTGTTTGAGGGTGGCGGGGCGCAGCAGGTCGCCCTTGGCTACTTGCACGCGGGCCCGCAGCGGTTCCGGGAGCGAGTCGGGCAGCGAGAAGCGGCGCGGGTCGCGCACAAGGCATACCACGTCGTGGTCGGCGGCCAGCAGCGGCAGCAGGCGCTGGCCAATGTAACCGGTGGCGCCGGTGAGGAGGATTTTCATGCGGCGAAAAAG
>JAYSZD010000977.1:0-6740 GCA_043738185.1 Hymenobacter sp.
AAACGGCCGGGGGGTAAGTCTGGCTTTGGGCCCAAGCAGGTGGCCTTCATCGCCCCGAAATGCCAGGAGCTTGCTATGGCTCGTACGAGCGGGTTCGAACCGGAAGCTCCGGCCATTGGTTCTAGGGCCTTCATTCTCCTCCTTCAGACCATGACAACTACCCCCAAGCTTCGCCTCAACGTGCTCGACCAGTCGCCCATTCGGCCCGGCAGCACGGCGCGCGAGGCCGTGCTCGAAACTGTGGCGCTGGCCCGCTTGGCCGACCGGCTGGGCTATGGCCGCTTTTGGGTTTCTGAGCACCACAACACCGACACGCTGGCCGGCTCCACGCCGGAGGTGCTCCTGGCCTACCTCGGTAGCCAGACCAGCCGCATTCGGCTGGGCTCGGGCGGCATCATGCTGCCGCACTACAGCGCCCTGAAAGTGGCCGAGAACTTCCGCATGCTCGAAACCCTGTTCCCGGGCCGTATCGATTTGGGAATGGGCCGCGCGCCCGGCGGCGACCGCCTCACCGCCCACGCCCTCAACCCCCACAACACCTTCAGCGAGCAGGATTTCGTGGAGCAGCTCATGGATTTGCAGGCTTATCTGCGCGACGACCGGGTGCCCGAAACTATTCACGAGCGGGTGATGGCTATTCCCAAGGCGGCCACCAGCCCGGAGCTGTGGCTGCTGAGTTCCAGCGGGCAGAGCGGTCTGTTTGCGGCGCATTTGGGCATGGCGTTTTCATTTGCTCAGTTTATTAATGGCCACGGCGGCGCTCAGGCCGTGCGCACCTACCGCGAGCGGTTCCGGCCTTCGGCCGAGCTGCCCGCACCGTTGGCCAACATGGCCGTGTTCACGCTCTGCGCCGATACCGAGGAGAAAGCCCAGGAGCTGCGCGCCGCTATGGACCTGTTGCTGTTGCGCTTCGGCAAGGGCGAGCGCGGGGCTTTGCCCACGCCTGAGGAGGTGCGCAACTACCGCTTCACGGCCGAAGACCAGTTGCACCTGCGCCAAAACCACAACCGCGTGGTGAGCGGCACGCCCGAGCAGGTGCACGCCCGGTTCACGGCGCTGGCCGCCGAGTACGAAGTGGATGAAATCACGGCCGTAACCATCACCGCCGACTTCCAGGACCGGCTGCGCTCCTACGAGCTGCTGGCCGAGGTGTTTGAGTTGAATGCCGTGTCGGAAAGGCAGTTGGCATTTCAGGACTAAGCTTAGCCCCGTGAGGCTATCCGAATAAGCTGAATGGAAAGTGCAGCGCAGTATGCGAGAAAAGTTGAATGCAGGAATCATGGTGGATACTGCCAGGAGAAAAAAAATGAACTTCTATTTGGAACGATTCTAAATAGGTCCTACTTTTGTCAAAGTTTAGAATGATTCTAAACAATGGGGGGCGTAATTGCCTTCCATATCCTGACTTTCTGTTTCGAATGCACCTTTCTCTATGACCTCTTTCAACCGTATTTACGCCGCTACCTTATTCATCAGCACCCTCGGTCTGGCTTCCTGTAGCAAGGACGACGAAGTGGTGCCAACCACGCCGGCGCTGCGCTCGAAAATGGAATACAGCGCTCTTACCGGTACTACTCCTTATACTACCTCGTTTAAGGCCGCCGATGGCACTTCGACGGTGGACCTGGGTACGGCGGCTGTTCGGCTCGATATGTTCTCGGAGCTGAACAGCTACATGGCCACCGTGGCCGTGGCAGCCCCCGCCACGCCCGCCACCCTGGATATCACCAAGCTGCGTAACCTCTACACCAATACCAACGCTCCGTTTGCCAATGCCGCTCTGAATACGTCGGGCGTACAGTTGCGCGACAAAACGGCCGCATCCTTCTCCGACGCCAACGCTGCCACGGTGCGCGCTTACATGGATGCCAAGCTGACCGAGCTGGCCACCGCCAGCCAGAGCGTGAACCAAGTGGCCACACCCGGCACCGCCGGCCGCCTGGGCCGCTACCTCGTGGATGGCAAGGGCTTTGAGGTGAACCAGATTATCCAGAAAGGCCTGCTGGGCGCGCTGCTGCTCGACCAGATTGGCAACGTGCTGCTGACCCCTGCCTCCCTGGCCGCCGACAACGCTAAAGTGGTGGCCGGCAAGCCCTACACAGAGCGGGAGCATGCCTGGGACCTGGCCTACGGCTACCTGACGGCCAACGCCACTATGACCACCGACATTGCCCTCACGCCCCGCGAGCGGTTCCTGGCCGGCTACCTCAACGAGAAGAACGGCCCGGCTTCGCCCGGCGTGTACCTGGCGTTTCTGAAAGGCCGCGCCGCGATTGTGAACAACGACGAAGCCACGCTGAAAGCTCAAGCTGACATTATCCGCACTGAGCTGGAAAAAACAATTGCCAAGTCGGCCGTGTCGTACCTGAACAACTGGAAAGCCGCGGCCGACCCCGCCGTGAAGGCGCACGCCTTGGGCGAAGGCCTCGGTTTCATCTACTCCCTGCGCTTCTGTACCAAGTACGGTGCCGACGCTGCTTTCTCCGATAACGTGCTGAATAACCTCACTGCGGGCCCCCAGGGCGCCTGGACGATGACCAACGCCCAAGCTGATGCTGCCGTCGCGGCCATCAGCACCAAATTCTCGCTTTAGCCCCGGCTAGCCAAACATTTTGCCCTCGGTTTTTATTTAGACCGTCGTCTTGCGCCCGGTAACCTTATTTAATTACTGGGCGCAAGACGACATCGGAACGCCTGCGGGTGGCCGTTTTCTTTATCTCGTATGAAAAAGTCGATTCTGCTCTTTTCGTTATCGGTGGTGCTGGCCGCCGGCGGCATTTCCAGCTGTAAGGATGTAATTGACGACCAGGAAGCGCCAACGGCCGGCACGTCCGACCTGAACCGCAAGGCCTTGCTCACGCAGTATGCCGACACGCTGGTGATTCCCCGCTACAAGGGCTTCGGCAGCAAACTGGCCGCGCTGAAAACCCAGACCACCGCCTTTACGGCCGCACCCACTACGACGGGCTTACAGAGCCTGCGCCAGTCCTGGCGCGAGGCGTACCTGGAGTGGCAGCGGGTGGAAGTGTTTGAATTTGGTCCCGCCGCCGACGTTTCGCTGGTCAATAATTTCAATATTTACCCCACCGACGCGGCTGGCATTCGCCAGAACATTGCCTCGGGCACCTATAATTTTGAGCTCTCAACGGCCATTCCCCAACAGGGCTTTCCGGCGCTCGACTTCCTGCTGAACGGCATTGCGGCCGACGACAATGCCATTGTGCAGTCTTATGTGGCTGCGCCCGGCCAGCGCCGCTATCTCACTGATGTGGTGGCCCGGATGGACAAGTTGTTCACGGGCGTGCAGGCGCAGTGGACCGGCCCGTACCGTGCCACCTTCATCAACAGCACTGGCACCAACGCCGGCAGTTCGCTCTCGCTGCTGACAAATGCGTTTTCTCGCTACTACGAGCATTATTTGCGCACGGGCAAAATCGGTATTCCCGCTGGCGTAATGTCGGGTGTGGCCGCACCGGAGAAGATTGAGGCCTACTACCACCGTGGCACGCTGCCGCTGCAGCTGGCCCAGGCGGCTCACGCTACGGTGCAGGCCGTGTTCAATGGCCGCGCCGGGCAGCCCTCGCTCCGGTCCTATGTAGATGCGCTGGGCGCTAAGGACAGCCGCACCGGCCAGTCGCTGACCCAGCTTATCAACGACCAGTTTGGGGTTTCTGCGCAGCAGTTGGCCTCGCTCGGCCCCGACTTGTCGGCCACGCTGCAAACGCGTAACGCCGCCGCTGTGCAGGCCTACGGCGAGATGCAAAAAGCCGTGCGTCTGATAAAAGTGGACATGACCTCGGCCATGAGCGTGAGCGTGACTTACGTGGATAACGACGGCGACTAGTGCGCCCCAGCTATTTCAACACTTACACCTCGGCGGCGCCGCTGGCAGTATTTCGCGTGGCTTTTGGCCTGCTGATATTGGCCAGCGTCGTTCGCTTTTGGGCCAAGGGCTGGATTGCCGAGCTGTACATCCAACCCCGGTTCTTCTTTCCGTATTTCGGGCTCGACTTCATCCGGCCGCTGGGTCCGTACACGTACGGACTTTTTGCGGTTTGCGGCGTGTGCGCGTTGCTGGTGGCGTTGGGTTGGCACTACCGCGCGGCGGCCATCGGCCTGTTCCTTAGCTTCACCTACATCGAGCTGATGGACAAAAGCACCTACCTGAACCACTATTACTTTGTGAGTCTGGCGGCGCTGCTGCTGGCCGTGCTGCCGGCCGGCACCTACTTCTCACTGGACGCCGCCCGCCGCCCCGACCGCGCGCGCACCCACGTCCCCCGCTGGACCGTAGACGCCCTGCGCCTGCTCGTAGGCATCGTGTACGTCTATGCCGGGCTGGCCAAGCTCAACTCCGACTGGCTGCTGGCGGCCCAGCCGCTGCGCATCTGGCTGCCGGCCAAAAACGATTTGCCGCTGGTGGGTTTCCTGTTTAATTACCCCGCCACGGCCTTCGTTTTCAGCTGGTTTGGTGCTTTCTACGACCTCACGGTGCCGTTTTTTTTGCTGAACCGCACAACCCGGCCCTACGCCTACGCGGCGGTGGTGGTGTTTCATGTGCTCACGGCCATTCTGTTTCCCATCGGTATGTTTCCGTATGTGATGATAGTGGCGGCGCTGGTGTTTTTTCCGGCCGCGTGGCACGAGCGGCTGCTGGCGCGGGTGCGGGCGGTATTTCGGTGGCCAGCGGCTACCGGTGCTGCCTCGCGGCTGGTGTACCAGCCGCGGGTACGGCTGGCGCTGCTCACGGGGCTAGCGCTGTTTTTTCTAGTGCAGCTGCTGGTGCCTTTCCGCTACGCGCTGTATCCGCGCGAGCTGTTCTGGACCGAGGAAGGCTACCGCTTTTCCTGGCGCGTGATGCTGATGGAAAAAATGGGCCAGGTCGAATTCAAGGTGGTGGACTCTGCCACCGGCCGCATCCGGCGCGTCAACAATTCCGACCATCTGAGCGTGCTGCAGGAGAAGATGATGGGCACCCAGGCCGACATGATATTACAGTTTGCCCACTACCTGCGCGACTATTACGCCACCCAGGGCGTACAGCAACCCCGGATTTACGCCGATGCCTACGTGACCCTGAACGGCCGCCTGGGCAAGGCCTACATTGACCCCACCGTGGACCTGGCCCGCCAGGCCGAAAGCTTTGCGCCCAAGCCGTGGATTTTACCTTTTGACGATGATATTTCAGGTTTATAGAACGCTGTTGACAGTGGGGGTTGTCCTGCTGGGCTTCAGCGCCCAGGCGCAGGAAACGCTGCGGGGCCGCGTGCTGGCCGCCGGCAGCGGGCAACCGGTTATTGGCGGGGAGGTGTATGTGCAGAGCCTGGCCCGCGCCGTGCTCACAGATAGCGCCGGCCGGTTTGAGGCCAGGGGGCTGGCCGCGGGCCCGCAGCAGGTGCGGGTGTCGGCGCTGGGCTACCAGCCGTTTGCCATCGAAGTCCGGCTGCCCGCCGACGGCTTCACCTTTGAGCTCACCGGCCGCGACCGCACCCTGGACGAAGTGGTAGTGGCCGCGCCCCAAACCACGTTTGGCCAGACGCGGCTGCGCGAGGTGGAGGGCAGTGCCATTTTCGCGGCCAAGAAGTCGGAGGTCATCGTGCCCGAAAATCTGGTGGCCAACCTTGCCACCAACAACGCCCGGCAGGTATACGCCCGCGTACCCGGCCTCAACATCTGGGAAAGCGACGCGGGCGGTCTGCAGCTTAGCATTGGCGGGCGCGGCCTCGACCCCAACCGCACGAGCAATTTCAACGTGCGCCAGAACAATTACGACATCTCAGCCGATGCCCTGGGCTACCCCGAGAGCTACTATACGCCGCCCACCGAGGCGGTGAAGCGCATTCAGCTGGTGCGCGGGGCGGCCTCGCTGCAATACGGCACCCAGTTTGGCGGCCTGCTCAACTTTGAGATGCGCAGCCCAGAGCCCGACAAGAAAGTGGCACTCACCTCGCGCCAAACGGTGGGCTCGTTTGGCTTCTTCAATTCGTTCAACAGCGTGAGCGGCACGGTGGGCAAGCTCAGCTACTACACGTTTGCGCAGTACAAGCGCGGCAATGGCTGGCGGCCCAACTCCGGCTTCGAGAGCAAGACTGCTTACGCCGACGTGCGCTACCAGTTCACGGAAAACCTGAAGGTGGGCGCCCAGGTCACGCACATGGACTACCTGGCCCAGCAGCCCGGCGGCCTCGACGACGAGCAGTTCCGGCTGAACCCGCGACAGTCGAACCGGGAGCGCAACTGGTTTGCCGTCGACTGGAACCTGTTTAACGTGAACGCCGACTGGAAACTCAATGCCAAGTCCAACATCAACCTGATTGGATTTGGGCTGGTGGCCTCGCGTAAGTCGTTGGGGTTCCGCCCCAACCGGGTGAAAACCGACGATTTTGATATTTATGGCCGCGACCTCATCACCGGCGACTTTCGCAACTACGGCCTGGAGGCCCGCTACCTGAACCGCTACCAGCTGGCCGGTAAAGACGGCGTGCTGCTGGTAGGCACCCGCCTGTATCGGGGGCGCAATCGCAGCATACAGGGGTTTGGGCCCGCGGGGCGCGGGGCCGATTTCCGCTTTGTGGAGGCCGATGCCCAGTCGCTGAGCAACTTCTCCGACTACACGTTTCCGAACTTCAACGCCGCCGGGTTTGTCGAGAACATCTTTTACCTCAGCGACAAGCTTTCCGTAACGCCCGGCCTGCGCTACGAATTTATTCGAACGCAAGCCAACGGCTACTACGGCGAGG
>JAYSZD010000978.1:0-1077 GCA_043738185.1 Hymenobacter sp.
GCCGAATTCGGCCATGCGCAGGTAGGTTTCGGTGTCGTTCTGGTCGAGGAAGGTGAGCGGGCGCAGCATGGGCGTGCCGGCCGTGGCGTACTGCCAGAACGTGGTGTACATGTAGGGCAGCAGGCGGTAGCGCAGCTCAATGAAGTGCCGGGCCAGGTCGGTCACGGTGTCGCCGAAGCTCCAGGGCTCCTGGTCGCCGTGGTCGCCGGAGGAGTGGGTGCGGAAGAACGGGTGGAAGGCGCCAAGGGCAATCCAGCGGGCGTAGAGCTCGGGCGTGGGCGTATCCACGAAGCCGCCGATGTCGCTGCCGATGAAGCTGAAACCCGAGATGCTCAGGCGCTGGCACTGAATGTTGGCCAGCCAGAGGTGCTCCCAGGAGGCAATGTTGTCGCCGGTCCAGCCCGAGGAGTAGCGCTGGCCACCGCTGTAGGTGCTGCGCGTGATGGTGAACGGCCGATTAGGGAAACAGAACTGCTTCACGCCGTCGTTGGTGGCGCGGGCCATCTGCATGCCGTAGATGTTGTGGGCCTTCTGGTGCGAGGCCGAGAGGCCGTCGTAGTGGAAGCGCACGTCGGGCGGGAAGGTGCCCTTTTCGAACACCGCCGGCTCGTTCATGTCGTTCCATACCCCGCGCACCCCCACGTCCTGAATCAGCTCCTTGAACAAGCCCGACCACCAGGTGCGCACCTGCGGCGCGGTGAAGTCGGGGAAGTTGCACAGGCCGGGCCACACCGAGCCCTTCATCAGCGGGCCATCGGCGCGGCGGCAGAAGTAGTCGTTGGCAATGCCTTCCTGGTACACCGAGTACTCGGGGTCGATTTTAATGCCGGGGTCGATGATGACGATGGTTTTGAAGCCCTCCTCGGCCAGCTCCCGCACCATGCGCTTGGGGTCGGGAAACCGCTCCTGGCTCCAGGTGAAGCAGCGGTAGCCCTCCATGTAGTCGATGTCGAGGTAAATGGCATCGCAGGGAATCTTACGGTCGCGCAGGCCGCTCGTGATTTCCTTCACGTTGCTTTCCGGGAAGTAGCTCCACTTGCACTGGTGGTAGCCCAGCGTCCAGAGCGGCGGCAGCTC
>JAYSZD010000979.1:0-6731 GCA_043738185.1 Hymenobacter sp.
CGAGCCCTGGTCGTTGGGCACGGTTGCCATGGCCGCCTGCGACTGGGCCAGGCTGGCGCCGAGCTTGCGCAGCACGAAGCCCGAGAATTCGTCGGCTTCGAGCTCATCGGCGGGCTGGCCCCCCCCGCCGCGCAGGGTGTGGCCGTTGAGGTGGTGGCCCATTTCGTGCGCCAGAATGCTGATGCCGGCCCAGTCGGTGTGGCCGGCGCGGTTCACGGCGTTCAGGAAATCGGGATTGTATAGCAGGAAGCGGTTGCCGTTGTAAACCACCGCCGCCGCGTTGTCAATATCGCGGGTGGCGCGCAGCTCGAAGCGCGCCTTGAGGCCCACAGCATCGGTGATTTCACGAATTACGTCGGTGGGCGCGGGCGCCGTCTGGGACTGCGCGGGGGTAGTCAACAGGAACGGCATAGCCAACAGGGCCGGGGCAGCTAAGCGACTAATAAAACGAAGGAGGAAAGTCATGGCGAAGGGTGACAAAGGTGAATGACTACTAAATAGGAAGGTGGCAAGCACAATGCCAGAATCAACTTTGAAACTGGTCGCGCCAGGCGGAGCCACAAACCAGGCTATTACGTTAACCAGCGGCAAATCAGGGATGCTTCAGCACCAATTCGGGACTGCAACGGCAACGCCTTGTTTTCATTGCGGAGCGCCAGGCAAACACCGTTGTGCGACGTGGCCTGACCGTTGTGCGACGTGGCCTGGGAGTTGGTTAGATAACGATTTTCAGCTACTGGCGGTTCCTTTAATAAGAGTCGCGCCGGGCCCGAAACGGTTGCGTTTGCCCATTGCCCAACGAGCCCGAAGTAGCTTTGCCCGGCTTGCTCACTCGGCCCTTTCCTTTATCGTATTTGCTGCATGAATCAAGCCCATCTTCACCTCATCGTCAACCATGTGCCGATTATGGGCAGCCTCTTCGCCCTGGTGCTGCTGGCAGTAGGCCTTTTGCAGAAGAACACCACCCTGATGCGGGCCGGCCTTGTGGCCGTGGTGGCTGCGGGCGTGCTGTGTTTGCCGGCGCAGCTCACCGGCGAAGGCGCAGCCGAGGTAGTGCAGGACCTGCCCCGCGTGAGCCGCGCGCTGATTCAGGCCCACGAAGCGGCGGCGGAACTGGGCTTTTGGGCACTGGAAGGCGCAGCATCTCTGGCCCTGTTTGCGCTACTCTTGTTGAAAAACAATTCGCCGCGCGCCCGCCTGCTGGCGGTGCTGGCACTGGCAACTACGGCGCTCAGCTTCGGGCTGCTGGTGCGGGCGGGCAACCTCGGCGGGCGCATTCTGCACACCGAAATCCGCGCGGGCTTTGGTACGCCCGACGAATTGTAACTTTCCTCCTTACCAACTTTTCCCCGCGCATGACCTTTCCCTTTTTCGGCGACGACAAATCCACCATCGCCCGGCTGCTTGCTACCCTACCCCAAACCGGACGCCTGGAATGGATTGGCCAACGGCCCCTGCGGCGCGAACCGCTGGTAGCAGTGCAGGAAGCCGAGCTAAAAACCGATTCGCACCTGCTCGGCGACCATGCCCGCCCCAAACCGGGTGGCAAGCGCCAAATCACGCTCATTCAGCACGAAGCCCTGACCTCGGTGGCCAGCTTTCTGGGCCTGAACGCGCCACTGGACCCCGGCCGCCTGCGCCGCAACCTAGCCGTGAGCGGCCTGAACCTGCTGGCCCTCAAAAACCGCCAAATTCGCATCGGCGACGAGGTTATTCTGGATATCACCGGCGAATGCCACCCCTGTTCGCGGATGGAAGAAGAGCTGGGACCTGGCGGCTACAACGCCGTGCGCGGCCAGGGCGGCCTCACGGCCCACATCGCCCAGGGGGGTATTATCCGGGTGGGCGACGTGGTGCGGATACTGGAACAAGCGGCCACGTAATCACGGCGGCGGACCGACCAATCATCTATTCTTATAAATTTTGATTTTATTATCTTTGACGTGGCATCGGGGACGTAATTATCTGCTACTGCAGCGACGTAAACCGCAAATAACTATTCCTAACAGTACCGATAGCGCCGCGCCGGTCAGTTGGTATTCGTTCTTGCATATTTTCCTGTACGAATCGGTTTGTTATACCCATCACGAAGCCAGTTGCGACGAGTATAACGCGTGCGATGGTCGCAGAATGGCATTGGCTCCGGGTTTGGGCTGCACACGCATTGTTTTTGGGCAACTGTTGTCCGTCTTTTTTTTTTAAACGTACGTGACGCCAAAAGCTGCAAAACCATAAATTAATCTTTCTTTAATTCACTAATTTACAATATCATATGTTCAAATACTTACTTTCGCTGCTGCCTGTGGGCCAGCGGCTTCGTGGGGCAATGAGCACGGCGCTGGTACTGGCGCTGAGCAGTACGGCCGCGCAGGCCCAATCAACGATTTACGGCCTGGGCATCGCCACTCGTGATGTGAGTGGGGCGTTGATTGCAGGCGGCGCACCTGCCGGCACGCAAGGCCTCGCTCCCCTCGACGCGACGACCGGCTTCCCCCAAGGTGGCAACTACCTGGCCGTGCGTATCACGGGCGTAACCAGCGGCCAACTGCTAGTGGGCATCGACTACCGCCCCAGCACGGGCGAAATGTACGCGCTGGGCTATAATGCTTCGAATCCCACCGGCCCGTCCAACGCGCAGCTCTACACAGTGCAACCCCTTACTGGGGCAGCCACGTCCGTGGGCAGTGCCATCACCCTGGCCCTGGGCGGCCCTGCCGAACGCATTGGCTTCGACTTTGACCCGGTGGCCGACCGGATTCGGGTCGTGAGCACCAACGATACCAACTACCGCCTCAATCCCATTACGGGCGCAGTGGTGCAGCAGGATGGTACGCTGGTTTATCCGGTGGGAGACACAAACGCTGGTAAAGACCCCAGGGTGGGCGCGGTGGCGTATACCAACTCGCTTGGCAGCCCCACTACCACTACCCTCTACAGTGCCGATGTGCGGCCGGAGACAAGAACTGCACGCGGCATTCTGGCCACGCTGCCCGACCCCAATAGCGGCGTTATGGAAACGGTGCCGGGGTCCGCAATTGGATTGCAAGACCCCGATATTCCTACTACATTTTATAATATCGAGCCGGCTGCGGTCATCAACGTCGACATCTATTTCGATGGTACTACCAATAAGGCCTATCTGTCGGAGCTTACGAAGCCCAACGCGAATGGCTCCTCCAGCACCAACCTTTACGACTTAAACCTGACGACGGGACAAGCCACCAACCGTCGCACCGTCGTGCCAGCAAGCATATTTATCCCATTTAATATCCGGGACATCGCGGTAGCGCCGGCACCCACCATCACTAGCCTGGTGCCAGCGGTGGCTACGATAAACGGCCCGGCTTTTACACTGACGGTGAATGGAACGGGCTTTGTTAATGGGGCATCGATAAACGGCGATTTTGTGGCCGGGTCGCAGGTGTTTTTCAACGGCGTAGCCCGCGCCACTACGTTTGTGTCGGCCACGCAGCTCACCGTCCAGATTTTGGCCACCGACATCACGACGCTGGGTACCAAGCCCGTGAAGGTGGTGAATCCGACGGCCCCCGGCGGCACCAGCAATGAGTCACCGTTTGAAGTAGTCCCGGTTTGCGATGCACCCACCAACCTGGCCGTTACCAACATTACGGACGCTTCGGCTACGGTTACGTTCACGGGCAGCGCCCCGGCTACGGGCTACACCGTCACGACCGTGCCCGCTTCTACCACCCAAACCCTGCCTGGCACGGCTACGTCCGCAGAGTTGACAGGCCTGAACGCAAATACAGCCTACACGGTAAACATCGTGAGCAATTGCGCCAGCAGCACCACATCTAGCACAGTTTCGACCAACTTCACCACCGTGCCCACGCCCAACCCGGCCCCCACCATCAGCAGTCTGAGCCCCAGTTCGGCCACGGCCGGTGACCCGGCCTTCACACTCACGGTGAACGGCACGGGCTTCATCGCCGGCTCGGTGGTGAGCTTCGGCGGCACGGCCCGCACCACTGCGTTTGTGTCGGCCACGCAGGTTACGGCCAGCATTCCGGCTTTGGCTATCGCAATGGCCGGCACTGTGAACGTGACCGTGACCAACGCGGCCCCCGGCGGCGGCACGTCGGCCCCGGCCACGTTCACGGTCAACGAGGTTCCAGCCTGCGACGCCCCCACCAACCTGACGGTAAGCAGCATCACCACGAGTTCGGCCACGGTTACGTTCACGGGCAGCGCTTCGGCCACGAGTTACACCGTGACTACCGACCCGGCTTCCACCACGCAAAACCTACCGGCCACCGCCACATCAGTCAACCTAACGGGCCTGAACGCGAGTACGACCTACACGGTACGCATCGTGAGCAGTTGCGCAGTTAATTCGCCTTCGAGCGCCGCCACTCTGAGCTTCACCACGGCCACGCCAGCCCCGGCCCCGACGCTGGTTGTAACCCAGGGCGGCACGGCCATCGCCAACGGCGGCTCGCCTTCGTATTCCTTTGGCAGCCAGACCACGGGCACCACGCAAACGGCAGTTTTCACCCTGGCCAACACCGGTACTACTCCGCTCACCATCAGCAGTATCGCGGTTACTAACGGTACGGCTTTTGGTTTCCAGACTTTCAGCGTACCTACTACGGTACCCGCCAATGGCAGCACGTCGCTCACGGTAACGTACACCGTGGGCACGGGGGCACAGTCGGGCAGCATCACCATTCTCAGCGATGCCACCAACGGCAGCAACAGCACGTTTGAGCTGACGCTGAACGGCACCGGCAGCCCGGCGCCGGCGCCGGAAATCAACGTAGCGCAAGCCGGCACTACCTACGCCAGCAGCAGCACGTTTGCGTTTCCGGCCACCAGCGTGGGCGCTTCCAGCAGCCGTACGTTCACCATTCAGAACACCGGCACCGCCCCGCTGCTTATCAGCAGCATTGTTTCGAGCGGTGACTTCACGAACGACCGAAACACGACGCCCTTTGCAGTCGCTGGCAGCAGCACGGCTACGGTCACGGTCACTTTCACGCCCGGCGGCTTGGGCGCGCGCACGGGCACGCTGGTTATCAACAACAACGACAGCGACGAGCCAACCTATACCATCAACCTGAGCGGCCAGGGCCAAACCAGCACCCTTACCTGGAACGGCAACGAAAGCACGGCCTGGGGCACCGCCAATAACTGGACGCCCAATCAGGTGCCCACCTCGTCGGCCGATGTGCTCATTCCCAGCGGCCGACCCAACCAGCCCACCGTGAGCGACGCCCGCGAAGTGCGCGCCGTCACGCTCAGCTCGGGCGCGGTACTCACGTTGGCTGCCACCGGCACGCTCAGCGCCTACGGCAACTTCATCAATAATTCGGGCACATCGGCCACGGCCTGCTCGGGTCTGGCCGGCACCGGCACCTTTGCGCTGAGCTACAGCGCGGCCCTCAGCGGTCCCCAGCCGCTCACCATCGGTGGCACGGCCCTCTCCTGCTTCCCCAACCTGACGGTGCTCGGCAACGCGGCCGCTACCACGGGTGCGGTGGCAGTGCGCAGCCGCCTGGAACTCAACCAGAGCCTTGCCATTGGCGCCGGGCAGCCGTTCACGCTGCTCTCTGATAACAGCGGCACGGCCTACGTCGTGAATGTGGGCGCGGCCACGCTGAACGGCACCGCCACGGTGCAGCGCTACATAGCCCCCAACCTGAATGCCGGCCTTGGCTACCGCCACTACAGCTCGCCAGTGAACAGCACTACTTTTGAAGACCTGGCCGCCGCTGGTTTTACGCCCGTCATCAACCCGGTCTACAACACGCAGGGCAACACGGCACGCCCCTTCCCGAACGTATTCGGCTACGATGAAACCCGTGTCAATACCAGCGGCAGTTCGGCAATGGACTTTGATAAAGGGTTCTTCTCGCCCGCAACTTCCGGCAGTACGCTCGAAATCACCCGCGGCTACACGGTTAATATCGCACCTTCGGCCAAAGTAGATTTCGTGGGCGTAGTGAACAACGGCCCCCAAACCGCCACCAACCTCACTCGCGGTAACCAACCCAAAAGCGGCTGGCACCTGCGCGGCAACCCCTACCCTTCGGCCCTTGACTGGAATGAGGTAGGCAAAACCGGGCTGGAAGGCGGACTGTACGTGTTCAAAAGCAGCGGCCAGTACTCGGGGTCCTACGCTACTTACAATAACGGCATGGGCACCAACGGCGGCACCAACGTAGTGCCGGTGGCGCAGGGCTTCTTCGTTCGCACGGCCGTGGGCCAGACCGGCAGCCTCGCCTTTGCCAACGCCGACCGCATCACCACCGGCGCCGATGCTCCTTTCCAGCGCGGCACCGCCGATACCCGTCCGCAACTCCGGCTGGCCCTGGGCAATGCCAAGGCCAGCACGCAAGCGGTGGTTTACTTCGAGCGCGGCGCCACGGCCGGGTTCGATAACGCCTTCGATGCCCACGCCTTGCCGGCCTCTACCGGCTTGGCGCTGGCCACCGAAACCGACGCACTGGAAGCCCTGGCCATCAACGGGCAGCCGCAGCTCGCAGGTACCGAGGTACTGTTGCCCCTACGCCTGGCCGTGCCTGCCGCCGGCACCTACGTCCTAGGCGTGGAGACGCTCGCCAACCTGCCCACTCCCTACCGCGCCTACCTGCGCGATGCCCTCACCGGCAGCTATACCGACCTCAGCACCACGCCCGCCGTGAGCCTGAACCTGACTGCTAACGCCAACAGCGGCCGCTATGCCCTGCTGTTCAGCCCCAAGGGCCGCG
>JAYSZD010000980.1:0-2674 GCA_043738185.1 Hymenobacter sp.
CGTACCGCTTCACGTTTGAGCGGGAAAACGAGGACCCTACCACGTTTTTCAACATCCGCTTGGGCAAGGAAAATCTGAAAGCCACTTACAAGTGCGAGAAAAGAGTGGGCAGCGGTGCCTTCACTACCATCGTCACCGATGGCGCGGTGCCCCCACCCAACGTAGGCCCGCGCTCCATTGCCGGCGCGGCCGGGTTGAATACTGCTTACAACACTCTGGCAACTAACGCCATCGAAACGCTGGCAGATGGCACCAAGATTTTCTGCGGCCCGACCGACGACCCATTCTTCGCGGACCTGGGCGGTATTTTTGACTTGGGCGGCATTCGGCCTCCCGGTGCGGCGCGCGACGGCCTGGCTAAGAAAAACACTCATGCCATTGCGATGCAAATTCCGGTGTCAGTGCTGAAAAAAGCCGGTACTCCGGCCCTTTCAGCTAGCACCAGCATTCTGGACTCCAACTACATCATCGGCGTGTGGGCCTCGGCCAGCCGCCGCGCCATCCGCACTTTGAACGTGAACGGTACCCAGTCCCACACGGGCGCTTTCGTGCAGGTTTCGCGCATCGGCATGCCGCTGACCAACGAAGTAATTCAGCCAATCGGCGAAAAGGATGTCTGGAATTCCAATACGCCTTACACCGAGGAAGCCGAGACCGATGATTACCTCTCGAATCCCGAGCTGGGCCTGTACATGGCCGATAACATGCCCGCACCTTCCGCAGCGCCTAAGCCCGCTGGCCAGACCTACTTTGGTGAAGCAGTACCCGCCCTCGGCCCCCTGCGCATCCAAACCAAATCGTTGGCTGGCCGTCCCGGCTTGCCCGCTGCTGGCTTCGACTTCCGTAATGGTGCCGATGGCCTGAGTGTATTGATTGGTAACGCTGCCCTCACTGGCACGGCGCTGGCTCCTACTGCTTTCGGTCCTTACCTGCTGCGTGCCAACAAGCCTCGCTCGGTAGACTTGCTGCCCATTTTCCACACCGGTGTGCCTAACTTGGCTCCTTACCAACTGGCTACCGGCAAAGCGGGTAATCCACTCGCGGCTGGTAAACCCTTTATCAACAACTTCCTGCTGGCCAACGCCACCGCGGCTAACCCCGGCGGCGACATGCTGCGCCTGAACATGGCCGTGCCCCCCACCAGCCGCACTTCGGATGCCTTCAGCTCGGAGGGCCTGTTGGCCGCTGCCGTTGCCGGACTGACCAATCCTATTTACAATAACACTACCATCCAGAACATCCCCAACATGGACGGCTTCCCGAATGGTCGCCGCCTGGAGGATGACGTGGTGCGCATTGAATTGCAGGCAGTAGGTGGCGTAGTACTGGCCGCAATCGGTCTGTGGTACGACGACTACACCGCTACCGCTACCGACCCTGTGACGGCGCAACTGGGCAACGTGCTTGGTTTCAACGCCGGTATTATGGCCAATGACACGACGTTCAAAACTACTTTCCCGTACGCTCAGACACCTTGGAGCGGCACCAATGCCCAGCGCACCGCGCTTTCGCAGCGCGGCGGCAGCCTGGGTTTCTCGCCTAACCTGACCGTGGCTCAAGCTTATCCTAACCCCTTCCTGGACCGCACTACGTTGCGCTTTGAGTTGCCTTCGAAGGCCAACATGAGCATCGTAATCAGCGACATGACGGGCCGCAAGGTGGCTACCATCACCAAGGACAAGACCTTTGCTAAAGGTGCCAACGAAGTAAGCTGGCAGCCCGGCCGCGATGTGGCCCCCGGCCAGTACATTGCCACGCTGTACAACGGCAAAACCGTAGTTCAGTCCGTGCGCCTGCAGCGCCAATAAGCTACCGTAGCTAGTTGAAAAGAGCCGTCGTGGGTCCAGGTTGGGCTCCCGGCGGCTCTTTTTTTGTAGTTTTAACCGCTGGCTTCCCACCGTAATTTACTCTTTGATTGTTTTGAAAAAATTCCTTTACCCCAGCCTAATCGTGGTATTCTGTCTGCTGGCAGCAGCCATTTTTCTGTTTAAAAAGCCAGTAGTTCAAACGCCGGAGCTGAAGGAGCGCGGCGCCAACCTTGCGGCGGGCAAAGAGTGGCTGAACGCGAAGGCCGCCATTCAGGGCTTGCTGGCCAAGCTGCGCACCAACCCCGACGACCAGAAGAGCCGCCTGTTGCTGGCGCAGGCTTACATGCAGGAGGCCCGCGTGACCGGCGACCACTCGTATTACGACGGCGCCGCCGTGCAGCTGTTGGACGTAGTGCTGAAAGCGGAGCCCGAAAACTTCGAGGCCCTGTGCTGCAAGGCCGCCCTCAGCCTCACCCAGCACCACTTTGCTCAGGGCCTGGCCCTGGCCCAGCAGGCCCAGAAGATAAACCCTAACAGCGGCTTCGTGTACGGTCTGCTGACCGATGCCAACGTGGAGATGGGCCATTATGAGGAAGCCGTGAAAATGGCCGATAGAATGAACACCATCCGGCCCGACCTGCCGGCGTATGCCCGCGTGAGCTACCTGCGTGAGATTTATGGCGACGTGCCCGGCGCCATTGAGGCCATGGATTATGCCGTGAAAGCCGGCTACATTGGCTTGGAGCAAACGGAGTGGACCCGCGTGGCGCTGGGCCGTCTCTACGAAATAAGCGGCGATACTGCCCGTGCCCGCAATGCTTTCCTGATGGCCTTATCTGCCCGGCCCGGCTATGCCTACGCGCTGG
>JAYSZD010000981.1:0-2673 GCA_043738185.1 Hymenobacter sp.
AGCGGCTACGGCCGCAGCGGCAAGTTTTTCGCGCACCAGCACGCCGGCATCCGGCCCGATATTATTGCCGTGGCCAAGGGCATGGGCAACGGCTTCCCCATCGGCGGCATCCTCATTGCGCCCCAGCACAAGGCCTCCTACGGTATGCTGGGCACTACGTTCGGCGGCAACCACCTGGCCTGCGCCGCTGCCCTGGCCGTGCTCGAAGTCATTGAAAACGAACACCTGCTGGCCCACGCCACCGAGCTGGGCGACTACCTCCGCACGGAATTGCTGGCCCACGCCGGCGCCGAAGAAATTCGCGGGCGGGGGTTGATGGTGGGCATCAAATACGCCTTCCCCATCAAGGAAATCCGCGACAAGCTGCTGACGGAGCACTACATTTTCGTGGGCAACGCCTCCGACCCCACGGTGCTCCGGCTGCTGCCGCCGCTAAATATCACGCGAGCGGAGGTTGACCGGTTTTTGGGGGCGTTGTATGCGCTGGTTGCCGTGACGGACTGATTTTGCTTCGCTGCTACCGCCCTCGAATTCAAATAAGCCTGGGGGAGCTGGAAATGAAGCAGCCCATGAAATACCTCGTATTTTCATGGGCTGGCTGCCACCCAAAAATTGCGGCTCGCAACCCAAGGCTGCGGAATAAAGAGCCAAAGTTAACGCAAATAGCGCCTACCAAACAAACAGTTGCGCAGGGCGCATCTTTTTTTGACGCCATGAAGACATCGAAAAGGGCGTCGGTTAATAACCTATGCCAGAAATAAAATTCAAGAAAATAGCTACGAAAAAAAGTTATCATTACTAATGAATTATCAGCGCTTAACAATGTCTTATTTTTGCACCGTGCTTCAACCCAAACCCCAGTTGATGAAGCGTGGGACACTGCTCGGCAAGGCCCCGCGAGAGGACCGAAAGGTCTTTGCTGCTGTCGGTTTTTCCCATTTTGCCGCTGGCATTTCCGTTGATTTTTCTGAGTATTGCCCCGCCCCCGTTTCGGATTCCGAAACGGTTTTTTTATGTCTCTTGAGTGCGTCGGCTGCCGCCCCGCAGCCCCTTTTTCCCCAACTCCGGTATGGCACGTAAAGACCTGCTCGACATCGCATACCTGCACCGGGAGGAAATTGAGTTCCTCCTCGACCAATCCACTTCCTTTAAGCAGCTGTTCACCAATCGTTCGGTGAACAAGGTCCCGGCTCTTGAGGGAAAGTCCGTGCTCATGCTTTTCTATGAGGACAGCACCCGGACGCACTCCTCCTTTGAGGTGGCTGCCAAACGTCTCTCCGCCGGTGTAACGAATTTCGACATCGCTCACTCCTCCATCACCAAGGGCGAGTCGGTGCGCGAGACGGTGGAGACGCTCCAGGCCATGCGCACCGACTACATCGTTGTCCGGCACGGTCGGTCGGGCCTGCCCGGCCTGATTGCCCGTCAGACCACAGCCTCGGTCATCAACGCCGGCGACGGGGCGCACGAGCACCCCACCCAAGCCCTGCTGGACGCCTTCACCATCAAGGAAAAATTTCCCGACCCGAGGGGCAAAAAAGTCCTCATCATCGGTGATATTCTTCACTCCCGCGTCGCCCGCTCCACCAGCACCCTGCTGCAAAAGCTGGGCGTCGAGGTCGCTTACCTCGGGCCGGGCTCGCTGGTGCCCAAACACGGCCCGGCCACCATCCGCCGCTTCACCGATTACCAGGCGGCTATGGCCTGGGCACCCGATGTGGTGTACCTGCTCCGCGTGCAGATGGAGCGCCAGGACGTGCAGTTTTTTCCCAGCTTGCGGGAATACCACCGGCTCTATGGCATCACCAATGACCGGCTGGCGGAAATCCAGCAACGCGGCCTCTACATCATGCACCCCGGCCCCGTAAACCGCGGGGTCGAGCTGTGCGACGCCGTTATGGACTACGAGCGCAGCCTCATCACCAACCAGGTCGAAAACGGTATCGTCATTCGAATGGCCGTGCTCGACTGGCTCACGCCAGGCGGGAAAGCATCGCGGGCAGAACCGACTTTCGGGCGGTCTGCTGACCGTCATGCTGAGTTTACCAAAGCATCGCTACCACGCACCTAATCAATACCGTTGCAGCGGAGTGGTATTGATGCCTCGACCTTCTTAAAGTAGCAAAACAATTCCCATTCAACTGCTCATAGCCAAGCTCTCCCAACGCGCTTGGCCAGTTTACAGAAACAATTCCTCCATGCTCTTCCTTCAAAATGCCCGTATTGCCTCCGAAAATTCATCCGTACTTCTCGAAGGCGATGTGCTAATTGTCGAAGGAAAATTTCAGGAAATCGGGAACAACCTGACCATTCCCGAGGGTGCCCGCGTCATCGACGCGCGGGGTCGGATTCTGATGCCGGCCATGTTTGATGCTCACGTTCATTTCCGCGCCCCCGGCTTTGAGGCCAAGGAAACCATCACCACGGGCAGCGAAGCGGCCATCAACGGCGGCGTTACCGGCGTGGTAATGATGCCGAACACCCGCCCGGCCATCGACTCGGCCATGGTGGTGGCCACCGTGCTCGACAATGCCAAGCACCGGTCCCGCATTCCAATTTACACCTCCGGCTGCGTCACCAAGGACCGCCAGGGCAAGGAACTGGCCGAAATCGACGGGATGCGCGAGCTCGGGGTGAAAATGCTAACCGACGACGGCGACACTACCAACGACC